>NZ_JBSFIA010000010.1:0-202649 GCF_053597355.1 Streptomyces sp. NPDC001443 | reverse complement strand
CGTTCCTGGTTTTGACCGACATCTCCAGGCACCTCAAGCCAGCAATGCTGCCAGCACTGACCGACATTCGTTCTTCGTTCTCACCTATGCAGCCACACACCCCGTTCCCCGAACGCCGGCAACCCCGCTGCGTGGTCCTGGGCTGGGACACCGAGGTGTTCGGCTGTCCGCTGCCCGACTACGTCGGCACCGCGCAACTGCTCTGGGGATGCGTGCTGTTCAATGCCGGGCGGTTCGATCCCGCGGTCTTCGACGGCCCGGATGGCGAGAAGTTCAACCGGGCGATCAGCCGGGAGACGGTTGTGAGTGTCATCGAACGGCACTTCGCCACCGACGTGGCTTCCGTCAAAGCAGCCGAGAGGCAGACCGTGGATAGCCTGGGGAGGGTGGCCGGTGGCAAAGCGGCCCAGCTGCGGCGCTTCACGTACAACCCGCTGCTCGGCCGGCCGGCGGTCACCGGCTTCGGCCCCGGCCTGCTGTGTCCCTCACCGCAGCTGGTCTGGCGCAAGGCGACCCCGGCCGGCATTTATCACACGGGACGGGAGCACTTCGGAACTGGCTTCCTGCGGGAGACCGGGTATCTCTTCGAGGAGTACGTCGGCCGCCAGCTCCGCCTGATACCGGAGGCTGAGGTCATCGGTGAGATCACCTACCGGGTCAGGCGCGACGAGCGGCTCAGCGTCGACTGGATCGTCGTCCTCGACGACCTCGTGCTGCTGGTGGAGGTCAAGTCCATGATGCCGACCGAGAATGCCCGGCTGGGCTTGGAAAAGGGGGTGGCAGAGACCGACGGCAAACTGGCTCGCGCCTACCGACAGGTCAACACCACCTCGGCCCAGATCGACGAGCGCAACCCGGCATTCGCTCGCATTCCGGCCGACCGGCCGCGCCAGGCGCTGATCGTCACCCTTGAGCCGTTCCCCATCGCCAACGCCAACCTGCCCCACGTGGACCTGCCCGTCCCCGATATTCCGACCACGGTCGTCGGCGCCCAGGAGATCGAACGCCTGGTGACCCTGACCGACATCACGCCCAGCTCACTGCTCCTGGAACGGGCGGCAGACCCCCAACGCTCCACCTGGGCTCTCAACGAATGCCTCACCGGACACGAAGGAGGCCGCAACCCGGTCCTTGATCAGGGATGGGCGTCCTACCCCTGGGCGACAGCCCGGCTGCCATCCGTCCCGGAGCGGTTCAAAGGCGATGAGCCCGAATACAACGAAGCCGTCAGCATGAGCACCAATCCATCCTGACGAGCCGCATGACGAAGCCCCGACCGACGGGGCTTCGTCATGCTGTCAGGTGTCACGCGCGAATCACAGACCCCGTGGACACCCTTCCGGCACAGGATCCCGAAACTGGACGTACATGTCTGCATAGGACTGGACGGACGGTCCTGGACGGCTCCTACGACATGTGCCATGTGGGACCGTCATAGCTCACGACGGATGGCCAACGCCGCACGTGGCCACGGCGAGCGGACTATCGCTCAACGCCATCAGCGTGCGGGATTCGGCGTACAGGGCGGTATCGGCCGATGACCATGTCACACCAGAGTGCGAGCGGACGCAGTAGGCGGCACCCCCTCTTCTCGGCTCCGACCGCTGAGTGGCACCGGGCGGCCACCCAGTCCGAGGGATCGCATCGGCCAGGATCCGGACCATTCCCGGGCCAGCATTCCTGTCAAAGCCGAGACGGGCACTGTTTGCGCTGGTCAGCGACGCGCTGCCTCTGTACCACCAGCAGACGAAGAACCTGCTGCCCCCAGGACGAGCGTCCTTCTGCCTTTCGGCGGCCTGCAGGATCGGCATCTCTCGCGCCATTCAACTCCCGAGCGCCTGGACACTGTTGTCTTGTTCCTACAACAACGGAGCTTCGCCCCGGAGACCTTCCCGCTTAGAGAGCATCTGATCTATGTAGCTGGTAGTTAGGGATGATTTTGTGACCACGGGCGTTGGTGGTCGTTGGGTGAGGTGTGAGTGCTCGTCGCCCGTACCGCAGTGATGTTTCCGACGCCCGCTGGGCTTTGATCGAACCGGTCTTCACGGCCTGGCGAGCCGGCCGGACCGGCCCTGGCACGGCGGCTCGGGTCCACGACTTACGGGAGATCGTCAACGCGATCCTCTACGTGAATCGCACCGGCATTCCGTGGGAGTACCTGCCACACGACTTCCCTCCCTACAAGACCGTCTACGACTACTACGCAAAGTGGGAAGCGGACGGCACGACCCAGCAAGTTCACGACCTGTTACGCGACAAGACCCGGCGAGCCCATGGCCGCAGGGCCGAGCCGACCGCAGCCGTGATCGACGCGCAGAGCGTGAAGACCTCGGCAAACGTGGCCGAGACCAGCCAGGGCATCGACGCCGGCAAGAAGATCAAAGGGCGCAAGAGGCACCTGATCACCGACACCCTCGGCCTGGTCCTGGCCGTCCTCATCACTGCCGCGAACGTGCACGACACCGTCGGCGGCAAACACCTCCTCGACGACCTGGCCGCGACCCATCCCACCGTGTCCAAGGTCTGGGCGGACGGCGGATACCAGAGCAGCATCCTCAACCACGGCGCCTCGCTCGGCATCGACGTGGAAGTGGTCCAGAGACCACGGACGAAGGGCTTCGAACCCCTGCCGAAACGCTGGGTGATCGAGCGGACCTTCGGCTGGCTCATGCAGCACCGCCGACTCGCACGGGACTACGAAGCCCTCCCACAGAGATCCCGCACGATGATCCACTGGGCAATGGCTAACAAAATGTCCCGCGAGCTAACCGGAGAATCCACCCCAACCTGGCGAACCGAAACAGACATCCCGCCCGTATCTGCGTGAACACTGATCAGATGCTCTCTTAACGAAGCGGCTCTCGCCAGGCCTGCAGGCGGCGCCCGGCAGCTCGGCTCACGACGCGTGAACAGCCAGACTTGGATCTGGCGAAGGAGGACAGGTCATCATCTGACGTATCGTCAGAAAAGTCAGCAAAGGTTCTGCCAAACCCGGCCACAGACGTCCAAACTTTGGAATGGCGACACCGGCCCTACTCATCGAAAGCCGAGCGGAGCGGGTAGTGCGAAGGCCGGTGACGCACGCCGCGGGCGGAGGCCCTGAAGCCTCCGCCCGCAGTGCTCACTGTGACACGTCTGCGCAGCTCAGCGCACCCTCCCCCGCGGCTTCAAGGGCAGCGGAGGAAGCTCCGGGGCGGGTAGTGGGGCGCCGTCGTAGCCCTTCACCTCGCCGAAGCGGGTGCCCGTCATCCAGTCGGTGCGGGCCTGTTCGATCTCCTGTTGGGTGCGGCCGATCCAGTTCCAGTGGTTACGCAGACTCCGGCCACATGATCGCGCGCTCGCGGCACGCAGCAGGGTGGAGCCCGCTACACCATCAGTTGGGGAGGGCGCCTCCTCGTGCCGACAACCCCGGAACGGAATCGTTGAGACCAGCTGACCACAGCGCTCACAGCCCTCCGTCCCAAGGGGAAATATGATGACGTCGCCGCTCGCGTCGAATCCGGTCACGACGCGCACAGCGCGACGCACACAGCGAGCGAAGGCTGCCGCGTGGAACAACGCAGGCCGACCGGGAGCCCCCTCTGGCCGGCTCTCCTCCTTCATCCGCTTCATGGTGTGCGGCGGCGGTGTCGGACTCGCTTCCAGCCCGGCAGTGACACTCCTGGCCATACATATGCCGTGGATGATGGCGAACGCACTGATCACGGCCGCCTCCACTGTGCTCTGCACAGAACTGCATGCGCGGTTCACCTTCGGCACTGGACAGCGTGCTGGCTGGCGGCAGCACTGGCAGTCCGCCGGATCGGCCACAGCCGCCTACGCGGTCACCTCGGCCGCAATGCTCCTTCTGCACGCCACGCTCGCCTCACCCGGAGCACTATGGGAACAGAGCGTCTACCTCGGGGCCTCCGCACTTGCCGGGATCGGGCGGTTCATCGTGCTCCGCCTGTTCGTCTTCGCCAACGGCAAGCGGAGCAGCTCCCCCACGTCCGCACCCGAAACCACGAGGCCGAAGACAGCCCTACGGCTCGGAGGGACAAAGGTCAGCACCCCGGTCAGCTCGCCTTCCGCTGAAGTGCCCATCAGTCGAGGCGCTCGGGACCACGGCGTAGATCCACTCACCACCCCCACCCGCCGGTTCCGCAGGGATTCATCAAGCCTCTCCGGCTCAGGCTGTCGCCACGCCTCCATCAGCAGGCAGCGCAACGCAAACGGCATCGCTTGGCTTGCCACGCCCCTACGCTGGCTCACCCCGGTGGCTACCGTCGGCTGACCTTTTACCCCCTGACAAGCGGAGCACACTCGGAGCGACAGGGCCTCCGTATCCGTCCGATGCGGTCTTCGAGCAGCCCCCAGCCGCCGGTCCATACCGTGACCGGCCGCGCGACATGGCGCTGCGGGCGGTGACCGAGGGTGTGCCCGCCTGCAGCCACTGCCGACCCGACATCGCCCTCGGCATCCTCGACTGAGATCAAGCGGCTACGGCTGATGGGGCTGGGCGCCGCGCCATCCCACCACCGGACGTCGTCGGGAACGTCGGTGCCCAGGCCTTGCGAGAGGACAACCAGGTCATGGTCGCTGGGCGATGCCGGGAACCTTGTCACGGCTCGCCGCCTGTCCCGACCAGCCTGTCACCGTCGGCTCCCGTCCGTGGCAGAGAGTCCGGTCCCGCCGCTACGGGGGATTGCGGCGGGCCCGGACTTCTTGCCACGTTCCCATATCTCGGCCCCGGTGCACGGCATTCCCGCCCGGCCGGTCGCGGCCCGGACGAGTGGGGTGTCTGATCAGCTGAGGAGCGCGGCCGTCCAGTCCGTGACGATGGCCTGCTGCGCGGCGGCGAGGGTGACCTTGCCAGAGCAGACAGCAGTGTGCAGCTTCGACGAGTGCTACGCCCCCATCCTCAGAGCGCCGACGAGATCGCCCGGGCCAAGGAGGCTGTGAGCATCTGTCCCGGCCGGGCACTCTCGTTAAAGGACCGCGCCACGCATTGCAGAACTGACCCACCTCACAGACCGAGGAACGACAGGGAGGTGACGTCGACTCTTCCCGCCCTTCCGGATCGCGCACCACTCGACCGCTCGCGTCACCTGCGCCCGGACATGACGAAGGACGCGTACTCGTCGTCCGCGGCCGCGGCGAACATGCCGAGCAGGGCTCGACTCGCACGCTCCAACTCACCGGACAACTCGCCGTCGGCCACGATCTGGGTCCAGGCGTCCTCGGCGTCGAGTGCCACCTCGACAACGGAGTGTCCTCGACGGCGTGCGCAGGCCAGGGCACCGGTGATCAGGGCGACCTGATCGTCCGCGTGACCGGGACGGGCGTCGAAGACTCCGTGCGGTCCGCCGGGGAAGAAGAGATTCGGGAAGCCCGCCGTCATGACCCCCAGGTAGCTGCGCGCCCCCGCCGCCCACGCCCCGTTCAGTTTGAGGCCGTCACGCCCCCGAACCGCGAGCCGGCGCAGGGGTCCACCGCCATCGCCGGAAGGTGCTTCACCGGGCCCGTGCAGCAGTTCCGCAGACCCGACGCCGTCGCGTTCGTCCTCGCACACGACGACCCCGCCGAGGCGGCTGGCATTCTCGTGAGCCTGTCGGCCGAGGGCGCCGGCCGAGGCGCGGACCCCGGCGCCGACGAGCATCCCGGCAGCCGCCTCCTCGCGTATGTCCCGGTCCAGTCCCCGCTCTATCGGAAGGGGAACGACTCCGGTCGCCGCGACCAGGAAGCGCGCACGGTACACGATGCCCTGCATGGTCGTCACCGCCCAGCAGGCCGTCCCTTCCTCGTACCGGGCGGACGCCACCCGGACGCCGAGGCGGATGTCGCGGCGCAGTCCCAGACGGTCCACCGCGTCGTTGAGCCGCCCCTCGATGGTCGGCCACCCGGCCGGTGGCCGGGGCACCGGCCGGGTGGCCCCGTACGAAGGTGGCGGAGGACGCCTTTCGACAGGTCGAGCCGCTCGGCGTCGAGGCGGTTCCAGTACCAGACACCTCCCACGCCGAAGCCGGCCTCCAGGAGCACCGTGGAGAAGCCTTCCTCTCGCGCGCGTTGCAGCTGGCCGAGTCCCGTGGCGCCCGCTCCGATCACCAGCACGTCGGTCATCTGCGTCGCCGCTGTACCGGGCTGGTCGGCTCGGTGGATGGATCGTTCTTCCGAGGCGTTCATCAGCGCGCTCAAGAAGCCTCCTCATGCCCGGCGACCACTGTGTCGCCGCTGCTCATCGGGGTTATACCGATCGGTCGAAGAATCAAACGCACAGTAACGGACTGCTGCCGCCGCGACAATGCTGCTGTCACCGGTTGCTTCACGCCGGCGGCGCGGGCCGCCTGCGGGCACGGCGATGATGTTGGTCCTCGCTACACTCCACCGATACCCGAAGCACCGCCGGGCCGGCGGACGCGAAGGGCGGCACAACGTCGGCGGACTGCAAGGTGAAGGGAACGGATGCGATGCCACGGCCGCCGGGCCACGGCCCCGACTACGAGGTCAGGCGCCAGAAGATCATCGACATCGCCGCCCAGCTCTTCGCCCGGCAGGGGTACGCCGCCACCTCGGTCAACGACGTGGGCCGTGCCGCGGGACTCGCCAAAGGCGCTCTGTATTACTACATCGGCTCCAAGGAGAGCCTGCTGGTCGAGATCCAGTCCCGGGTGATGGTGCCGCTGATGGGACGGGCGCGTCAGATCGCGGAACTCGACACGACGGCGCTGCTGAGACTCCGACTGCTGTCAGAGTCACTGCTGACCATCATCTTCCACAGGCTCGACCACATCTGGGTGTACGAACACGACTACCGCAGCCTGAGCGGTCGGCAGTTGGAAATGCTGCTCGACCAACGCGCCGAGTTCGAACGACTGGTCTCGGACCTGCTCACCGAGGCGGCGGAGCAGAGCTCGATCCAGCCGGTCCAGCCCCGGCTGGCGACACTGCAGTTCTTGAACCTGCACCACCACACGTATCAGTGGGTACGCACCGACGGACCGTGGGATCCCGCGTTCCTGTCCCGTGAGTACTGCGAGACCCTGTTCCGCGGCCTCGGCGCCTCCGAGAGCACCTTGCGGGAGGTGGAGCAGGAAACCCAGTCGTTCAAGAGCGCCAACCCCGGACTCCCGCTCGACCCGGAGGCCGAGTGGAAGGGCTCGTCCTCGGGGGATTGAGACAGCCGACCCTCGCGGCCCCCTGTTGGCCGCCCCACCGCTGTCGGCCTACCGCTCAGCCTGTTCCTTCTCGTGATCGGCGATAGCCCCCTCCACGCCCTGGTCTACGCCGGTCGCGTTGCCCCAACCGGTGTAGTAAGCCAACTGAAGTACGGCTTCTCGCAGTTCGTCGGGGCTGAGTTCCCCGTTGCGCAACGCCCCGAGAGCCTGAATGCGGACCAGGTCCCCGCGGCCGAGGGCAGCGGTGACGCCGATCACCAGCAGCCTGCGATCCCGGACCGCAAGCCCGGGCCTGGACCAGATGTCGCCGAAGAGGTGCTCCACCGTCTCCCGGTGATACGGCTTCTCCCGCGGAACGGGGTAATACGTGGCGGAGAACCCGCGTCCGTAGACGGCGTCCATGGCCTCCGTACCGCGCTCCCACCGCTCTTCGCCGACAGTCGTCATGTGCCCGTACCTCCGTGTGCTCCTGGGGTCGAAGGCGGCCGTCACCCGCTGGACGGGTGCGAGCCGCCGGGATCCGGCCGACCACCACGGGTCTCCGGCCGATCGGTCCGACCGGCACTGGGCGACCGACCCGTGGACGGTATCCGCCACCGTGCACCGGGCCACAGCGGGTGTCCCAGTGGCTGGGACAGCGGCCCAATGTCCCAGGTCAGGACTTCTACCGTGGGCCACCAGCCAACGAGGTGAGGGGACTTGATGACAGCGAACCCGCATGACACCGCCGGGACGACGATCAGGGCCGGGGTCATCGGTCTGGGCATGATCGGCGGGGGTGTGGCACGGAACATCGCCGGCGCGGGGCTGCCACTGGCCGTCTACGACGTACGCGCCGACGCCTCCGACTCACTGGTCGGCGTGGGCCCGTCGCTCGCATCGCCGGCCGAGGTAGCGGCGGCCAGTGACGTGGTCCTGATCGCCGTGGTCAACGCCGTACAGGCCCGCGAGGTCCTCTCCGGCGAAGGGGGGCTGCTCGGCGCGGCCAAGCCCGGGCTGACCGTCGTACTCCTGTCCACCGTCGCCCCGTCGGTCGTGCGCGAGCTCGCAGAGACGGCCGCCCGGCACGGTGTCACGCTTCTCGACGGGGGCGTGACCCAGGCGGGCGACGGACTGCTGGTCACGATGGTCGGCGGCCCCGACGAGCTGGTCGGAGACGGCAGCGTGGCCCGGCTTGACCTTGAAATCCTGGCAAGTTCGGGCAAGTTCCTGTCCCGACGCCATCGCTGCAGGCAAGCTCTGGCACAGACTGCGTTACCGGCATCGGAGGAGGTCATCATGGCCCTGATCAAGCTCGGTAAGGACCCGGAGAGCCCCAGCGGCGGATCCCCCACCATCTACCTGGACGACGAGAAGGACACGTACGTCGTCCAGGGCTGGAAGGTGGAGGACGACGAGCGCCTCGCGCAGATGGACATCCCCGGCCACGAGACGGTGGTGGAGATCCCCCGGCGCATGGTGCAGTTCTTCCAGGAGGTGGGACAGGGTGACGAGCACCCCGACGTTTGAGGAACTGTTCCGCGACTGCCGACGGACCGCCGTCCATCTGGAGATGCGGGACGCCTACATGAAGTCGGATCCGGCGTTCGTGGACTGGAAGGCCGGTCTGGTCCTCGACCCTGCCGAGCGCTGGGCCGACTGGCTCGCCCTCGTGGCAGAGGCCACGTCCCGTGGTGTGGAGGTCCGCCGGGCCCGCGTCATGTCGACGCCGGTCAGCGACTACATCCGCTTCGAGTACGACGTGACGGACGGGCTGAACATCGCAGCCGGCGAGAGCGTGCGCTGGCTCTCGCGACGGAAGGCCACAGGCATCGCGTTGCCTGGGAACGACTTCTGGCTGTTCGACGGCGACCTCGTCCTTGTCAATCACTTCGACGGTGAGGGCGAGAACATGGAGGTCGAACTCACGCGAGACCCCGAGGTGGCAAAGCTCTGCGATGCCGCCTTCGAGGCCGTGTGGGAACGGGCGACGCCGCACGCCGAGTTCGATCTGACCTGACCTACGAGCAGCAGGATCGCGCCGCCATGACATCGCCATCTTCGAGTGTCCAGGAAGCCCGCAAGGCGCTCGGACAACGCATGGCCGAGATCCGGCAAGCGGCCGGACTCACCAAACGGGCCCTAGCCCAGCACTTGGGCTGGCATGAGTCGAAGGCGTCGCGCTTCGAGAGCGGCACCCGTGCCCCTTCGGAGCGCGACCTTCGCGACTGGTGCGCGGCCTGCGACGCGGACGATGCGATCGAGGACCTCGTCTCGACAGCCCGCGGAATCGAGGGCATGTACGTCGAGTGGCGCAAGATGGAGCGCCAGGGACTCAAGTGGGCCCAGGAGTCGGTGGTCCCCCTCTGGGAGCGCACCGAGCGCTTCCGTATCTACTCGCCCTGGCTCATCCCCGGCCCCGTGCAGACGGCCTCGTACATCACCGCCTTGCTCACCTCCATCCGTAACCGGCGAGGGCTCATCGACGATGTGCCGGCGGCCGTGAAGGTACGGGTGGAGAAGCAACAGGTCGTCTACGAGAAGCGGACGTTCGCGATCATCCTGGAGGAGAGCGTCCTGCGGTACCGCATCGGCGGCACCGACGTCATGGCGGGCCAGCTCGGATACCTCCTCAGCGTCATGGCGCTGCCGTCCGTGAGCATCGGCATCATTCCCCAGGACGCCGACCGCTCCGGCCTGTGGCCCGTGGAGGGCTTCTTCCTCTACGACGACGAGCTGCTGAACGTGGAACTCGTTTCGGCCCACCTCACGGTCGTCCAGCGACACGAACTTGCCCTGTATGCCCAGACATTCAGCGAGCTGGCGAAACTTGCCGTCTACGGCTCCGAAGCGCGGGAAATCATCACCGCTGCCATCGAATTTCTGGGGTGAACTCCCGGCAAGTTCCGGCACATTCATAGAACCCCCTCCCCTCCCTTTCCTAGCCTCAATGGCACCGCTGAAAGCGTGTTCCGGAGGGGGCAGTGATGACTGCGGCAAGTACCGGCAAGAACGGGGTGGTATCGGGCCACCCGAGCGTCGAAACGCACGTTCTCGACGCCGAATCGATCTCTTTCAGGACGGACGCCGCTCTTGGGCTGCGCATGGGGACGACCACCCGGACCGCGCTTGACGGGCACGTTCCGGTGGTGGCGAGGGAATTGAATCGTCTGCTGTCCGAGGACCTCGGGGCCGACGAGGACGAGGAGGTGCGGGAGCTGGTCCGCAAGGGTCGGAAGCTGATCGACTTCACCAGTCGGCCCGGTACGGATGCGCCGGCATTCGGTGTATTCATCTACCTCCGGGACATCGCTCTGCTCACCCGTCGCCTTCTGTGGGTCTACTGCGAGCGGAACGGACTGAATGCGCCGTGAGCGTTTCAGAGGACCAGATTATCCGCGAGCTTTCCCACTACATCCACGAACATCCCGCCGAGCAAATGGCGTTGATGCCCGTGTACGACGCGGTCTCCGACCATGCGCGGCACCGGACCTGCACCCACGATCAGCGCTGCCCGCTCGTGATGACCGGAGCCGTCATAGTCGATGAGTGGAGCCGCGTTCTCTGTCTCTGGCACGGGAATGGCTACGCACTGGCGGAGACCGAGCCGGAGTCGGAGGACGAAACGCTGCGCGAGGCGGCCCTCCGTCTGCTGACCGAGGAGACGGGCATCCGTGACGTGTGGGTACAGCCCGGCGACCAACAACCGTTCCTGGTCGACGTGAGCCGGCCGGGACAGCACCGGTACGGCCCTCGACTCCGAGTCGGCTTTCGCTACCTGTTTCAAGCCCACTCCGGCGCCGTCCACCACGCCCTGCTCGAAGCCGGCACAGCCGCCTGGCTGCCCCTGGCCGAGATCGGCATCGCTTCGGTCCGTAGCCGTGTCCACCACCACCTGACGGCCCAGACTTGAGGGCGGTCGCTGGAGTACGAGCACGGAGCCAGCCCGTGACCCGCCCTGCCTCCGCCCTGCCATCACCTGGAACGGTGGGCATGAGGAGGCTGCCGACCGACATCCGAGTGGGCGACGTCCTCCTCGAGTGCCCTTACGGGCGTGTCCAGGGCATGAGGTCCTCCGACAACGCGACCCACCGGGTCCTGCACTTCAACAAGCACACCCCTGTGATCGTGCGGGACGCCCAGACCACGTTCCGGCCCGTCGGCCGCCGCTGAGCACGACGCGTCCCAGGACCGCACCACCACCCCATCACCTGAGTACACGAGGAGTACCGTCATGCGTTTCCGCAAGCTCCACGGCGCGGGCAACGACTTCGTCCTGCTCTCCGACCCGGAGCGGGGCGACGCCGGGGAATGGCCCAAGGCGGCCGAGCGGCTGTGTGCGAGACGGACGGGCGTGGGGGCGGACGGACTGGTCATCAGCCAGGTGGTCAGTACCCAGCCGCCGGTCCTGGACATCAGCTGCTTCAATGCGGACGGGTCGCCGGCCACGATGTGCGGGAACGCTCTCCGGTGCGCCGCCTGGGCCGCGAACCATGACCACGGTCACCAACGGCTGAGCCTGCGCATGGCCGGGGTGCCGCACGAGGCGATCGTGTCCGAGGGCGCAGTGTGGGTGACGGCCGAGGTGGGCCAGATCCTTCCTCGCCGCCTTCAGACGATCATCAACGGCAAGCCCACCTGGTTCGACAGCGCCCACACCGGCACCGAGCACGTAGTGGCCCTCGTCGACGACGTGGATGCCGTCGATGCCAAGAAGGTCGGGCACATCGTCCGCCACCACCCCGACCTGGCTCCCCTGGGCACAAACGTCAACTTCGTCCAGGCCATCGGCAGTCAATCGCTGAAAATCCGTACCTACGAGCGCGGCGTGGAGGCCGAGACCCTCTCCTGCGGAAGCGGAGCAGTTGCCGCTGTGGTCGTCGCGACGATGCGCGGCGTTGTCGCTCCGCGCGCCGTCATCGTCCACAACCGCGCCGGGGAACCTCTCACGGTCCGTCCGCACGACACCCGGCCAAACCGGACCCTCTGGGTCGGCGGACCGGTCACACACACCTTCGAAGGAGTACTCGTATGACCGCTTTCCACACCCTCAACTCCGGGCCGGCGCTGAGGAAGGCTACCCAGGACCTTCGCGCGTGGGGCCGCGAACACCAGGGCCTGCGCGTCGCGCTGATCTACGGTCCGGTGTCCGCCGAGGATCGCCTCTACCACTCACGATGCCCTGTGGAGCAGCGCTCCGTCACCGCCCTCGCCGAGGCCCTGGAGCAGATTGGCGCCAGATGGCAGGTGCTGGACCCCTGCGAGCCGGACTTCATCATGAACCTCGCCGGATACGAGGTAGCTCTCTCCAACCTCCACGGTCCGTACGGCGAGGACGGTCGGCTTCAAGGCTTACTCGACTACCTCCGCGTTCCCTACTGCGGCAGCGGCGTCGGGGCGTCCGCGGTGGCCGCCGACAAAATCCTCTGCAAGCGCGTCATGCTGACGCTCGGCGTCCCCACCCCCAACTGGCGTGTCTGGACCGACGGCCCGGCCCCCTGGGGTGGACGCCCCGTGATGGTGAAGCCGCCCTTCGGCGGCTCCAGCGTCGGCATGAGCCTCGTCCACGATCCGGACGACCTGCCCGCCGCTCTGACGGAGGCGGCCGACGAGGAGGCTGCGGCCGTACTCATCGAGGACTACGTCAGCGGGACCCCGGTGACGGTGGGACTGCTGGAACTTCCGGACGGCTCCGTTGCCGTCTTCCCGCCCCTAGCCACCGAAGCAGCCGAAGCCGAGTTCTACGACGCCGACACCAAGCTCGACGCGGACTCCAAGAACAACGTCTCCGTGCACGCTGCCGAATTGGCACCCGAGACGTTGATCGATATCACCACAGACGTTCGGACCCTTTGGGAGGGCCTGGGGCTTCAGGGCTCGGCCCGCGTCGACTTCGTCGTCACTGGAAGCGGCGAGTTGTACGCGCTGGAGGTAAACAGCACCCCGGGCATGTCCCGCGACAGCAACTTCGCCGTCGGCGCGGCCATGGTGGGGTTCACACACACGGATGTCGTCCTGGCCATGCTCCACGAGGCGCTGGCCCGTCCGCCCTACGATGTCGACCTGCCCACTCCCGTGTTCTCCAGTGCCACTTCGACTCGGGAGGCTGCCGTCTCACCGTAGGAGCAGCCGCTGTGCCGCGCGTTCACGAAATCCCTCTGTGCCGACAGCTCATCGACCCCGCCGAATGGGACGAGCACGGTGGCTGGGCACTGGGAGACAGAATCCATTGGTCCAACCGGGCCTGCGGTCTGGCCTCGCTCCGGATGATCCTGCTGGCCTACGGGCGCACGGCGCCCACCGTCACGGAACTCCTGAAGCTCGCGGTCAAGAACGAGGTCCTGACCCCGCGTGGAGCGCTCCACGCGGGGATCGCCGGCCTGGCCACCGACCTCGGCGTCCCCTCACGCTCGGAATCCGTACCCGCCGAAGAACTGCCCGGCCGCCTGGACTACGCCCCGCTCATCGTGTCCATCACCGAGACGTTCCCCGAAGACGGGCGCACCGGTGGCCACCTCGTCATCCTCCATGGCTACGAGGATGGCCTCGACCCCGTGATCCGCTTCCGGGACCCCTCGGCATGGGGCCAGAGCCACGACCGTGTCCCCCTCAGCCGCCTGTCCCGCTCATATACCGGCCGCGCGATCACCTTCGCGCCCCTTACCCCCCGCGGAGAATCCTGATGACCGAGGCCAACGGCGAGACGACCGAAGCCGAAGCCACGGGTTCCCGGAGAATCGCCGTTCTCGGCGAGATGCTGGAACTGGGCGAGGAATCCGTCGAAGCGCACCGGGAGGTAGGACGCTACGCCGCGAAGGTGGGCGTCGACTTCGTCCTGGCCGTCGGCGGCAACCTCGCCAAGCAACTCGCCCTCGCCGCCGGCGCCGCCGGAGTGCCCGACATCGGCTTCGTCCGTGACAATAAAACCGCTGCCACCTACCTCGGCTCCATCCTCCGCCCCGGCGACGTCGTCCTTGTGAAGGCGTCCCGGGGTGGCCAGCTCTGGCAGATCGCCCAAGCCCTCACCGGGCAGCCCGTTACGGGGCTGTGAGCAAGCTCCGATCACGCCGAAACATTCCGAGTCGGAGCAAGCTCCTTGTTCCGACTCGGAGCAGCGCCCCCGTACTTCTGGCCAAGCGGCAATGTCTGTTCGGAGGACTGGGACGCCGCGGCGTTCGAGGCCCGGCACGGTCGGCAAGCCAAGTAAGCACGACCGCTCAGCGACATATCAGCGAAGCAGGCCAAAAGTGCCTGCCGCCACCGCAGAGCCGAGCACCGTTCCCGCCCACACCTGGCCGAGGGTGTGATCACGCAGGGCTACCCGCGACCAGCCGACGATCGCGACCAAGGCGTAGCCGGTGAGTGCCCAGGGGCCATAGGCCTGGGCGAGCATGATCACCGCTCCGGCGGAAACGGCCTGGTGAACCGATATCTTCCAGGTCACGGTGACCAGGGCCAGGGCGACCAGGGTGAAGATCATGCTGGCGACAAGGGCCACGAGGATCTTTGGGGCGTCGAAGAGACTCATGATGGCCAGGCCAGTGGTGACGGAAGTGAGGATGGCCGCCATGACCACGAGTCGGGATTTTCTGTGGCCGACGTTGCGGTCGTTCCATCTGCCCTTTCTGATGCCGTGATCAATGAACAGGACGGGGATGACGGCCGCGAAAGCCACTCCGACGAGGCTCCAGGCGAGGCCCTGCCAAGCGTCGGTGTACCAGCCGATAGCGAGGGAAACCACGACGATCCATGTCTTGGGATGCAGATACTCACTGACAGCGCGGGCGATGCTTTGGCGGTCACGGCGGAGGATTGTGGTGCTCATATGTCTATTCCTGGGATTTTGGCGTTCAGGGGGCGAGCTTGGCCGCTTCTTCGGAGGCGAACCTGTGGACCGCAGCGCAGCGGTTGAAGGCGGTTCCGACCTGGCATAGCCACTTCAGTTCTTCGGTCAGGCTCATTCCGTCACCGCCGGGACGAGGGTGATCTCCCTCGAACGGCTGAGCGCGTAGGGCGATGAGGGTGGCAGTCTTGAGCCAAGCCGCTTCCGCGACAGCAGCGCGCTGGTCGGAGGTGTAGCCGGCGTCTCTTGCCATCTCGAGGGCTCTGACCTGGAGGGAGGCGGGGACATATGCGCGCAGCCCGAGCGTGGCATCGCCGATTTCGACGAGTCGGCGATGGAGCAGCAGTTCGGTGCGCCCTCGGCCCGGTTCGAGGGACAGTACGACGGATGGAACTGCCGAGGTGAGCTCTGTCCACAGGGGCTCCAGATGGAGCAGGGCTCGCTTGTCCCTCCGGGCCTGCGCGGCGATCGACAACGGGGAGACGCTGCTCCCCAGAACGATGGCAGTGATCGCGGCCATCTTCAGGAGTATCGAAACGCGGGCATCGCTCTCGACGCCGACCACAGTCACTTCGTCGGTAGCCACGTAAACGAGGTGCACGACACGCTGGGCGGAGTACAGGACGCCGAGGGCGCCTCCTGCACTCAGGAGAGCGTGGCCGGTGCGGACCCAGCAGTCGGTTGTGTGGCGGGCGGCATGCGCGAACAGCAGAGCAGTGACGGTCATCGCAACGCCGATGTAGAGGGTGAAGACTGCGACATGCAGGACGGCGAAGCCTGAAGGCTCGTTGTCGATGAGGACATCGTCGGGGGTTTTCCGGCCGTTCGGCGCACAGGCGAAGGCGACGACCATGAGGACGAGACAGGCGGCTTCAGCAGTGCGTCGAAACCTGCGTAGGTAGCCGCCCGGTCGAACGATGGCGATGACAAAGTCGAGGACAGCCGCGGCGGAGACGACGCCGAGCATGTGCTTGAGAAGGTAGCTCACGCTGGTGATGCCGACGCAGGAGTCCACCCAGTCTGCCGCCCGAGGCAGTTCGAAGGTCATCGCGGCGGCAAGGGTGGCGAAGGCGGCTTCCAAGGAGCGCTGCTTGTGCGAGTGCCAGAAGGAGGGCGCCCGCCATAGCGTCACGGCCCAGAGCATGGCGACAACGACGACTTGAATGTTCACTGGCGGTTCCTGCGGGGGTGGGCCATGGTGTCGTCCACCTGGGTCAGGAGTCCGCTCCAGGTGGTGGACGGTGCGGTGGGCAGTGTGTCGATGACGTTGCGCAGGATGGATGCTGTGAGTTCGGCGTCCAGTTCCTGCTCGGTGGCATAGTGGGTCCGTCCGAACACAGCCCGGATACGGGAGGGCGCGATCTCGGGTGGGAGCGCCGCCAACAGCGACGACGACGTGAAGTCATTGGTGTGTTGTAGGAGCATGTGCCCGATCTCGTGCAGGATGACCTGGGTCCTATGCCTCTGACTGGTCGCGGGCGCATGCCAGATGTGGTCTTCGCTGCGGAAGGCAAGCCACAGGCCGCACGGCCCTTTGACGCCCCCGTCGTCAGGGAGCTGATGCAACACGATGCGCCGGCTGCGGCGTATCGACAGCGCTTCGCAGAACGCTTCGATGGTGAAGGGCCGTTGTACCTGCAGCCCTTGCAACTGCTCTTCGCACGCGGCCCAGAGGCGGCGTTCTCGTCCTGTGGTGTCCATCGGTCGCGAGGCATGGTCGCGCCTGCGCCAAACAAGCATGAGGCAGTCCTTTGGGGCGGGTACAGGGGAGCTGCAGACGTTGCGGCGGTCGGCATCAGACAGTCGGGCCCTGAAACCGGGCATGCGTGAGCACTGAGGCCGCTTGGGGGAAGCGCCGCGGTCAGCTCTTTCCACTTGAGTAGCCGAAGAGCGTGGGACGGTCCGTTAAGCATCGACCGAAATGGGTGGCCAGCGCCAGAAGCATGCCCGCCGCCGAACTTTTTTCGACTTCTTCATGAAGACGCGACATGCCTCACACCCCGCCCTCTGCCGCTCTGCAATCAATTTCAGCTACTACCGCGAATGATTGTATGACCGCAGGCTCTGCATGGCTTTCGAGACTTCCCATAAAGGGAACTGGCAGTTCCCCTCGCAAGCGAGATCTGCCACGAGAACCGCCCGCACCTCAGGGCAGACCCCTCACTTTTCAGCCATATTCAGACAAGTCATCCTCGTGCTGACTCACTTCAGTCGAATCTCATTCTGGTTACACTCGACGATGTGACCTACACCTCAAGATTGGCGCGCTCATGAATATTGACGGTTCCTCACCTCAGGTAGCGCACCAGACCATTACGCGCATTTTGCGTCGAGCGCGCCTGAGGGCGGATCCAGGTCGGTTACCTGGCGCGATCGCAGATCGCGTAGCGCAGGACAGGCGCGGGCTCACCCAGGAAGACGTCGCCCGAGCCCTGGGCATCTCCAAGCGCTGGTACAGAAATCTTGAGCTCGGCAAGCCGCACACATACTCCACTCAGATGCTGGAATCCGTGCGCCGCATCCTCGATCTGAGCGACGACGAATGGGACACCGTCTGGCAACTCGCCTCGGGCAGGACCATCGCGCCGCTGCCCCAGGTCCGCACCGTGCCACCGCCAGTAGCCCAATTCGTCGAGGCGCAGAAGTGGCCAGCCTTCGCCTACGACCACCGATGGGACCTACTGGCCTTCAACCATGCCGCCAGTCGGCATTGCCCCTGGGTGCACCATGAGTCGAACATCCTGTCTTGGGTGCTGACGACATCCGAGGCGCGCGAGCAACTCGTAAGCTGGGAGAGCGACTGGGCACTGCCGCTGCTCGCTCGACTCCGGTTCCTGGCGGAACTCAGGAAAGACGACCTGAGGCTGCAAGCGCTGGTACGCATCGTGCAGACGGATCCCGTCGCGCGAAAACTGTGGAACTCGACTGATTTACCAAATCCAGCACCCGGCCCCGTAACGAGTACACGCAGGGTTCGACTTCCTCGCGAAGGGACCCCCGAAGCCGAGGTAACCGTGCTTCGGGCTACGGTTTATGATGCCCCATCATGCTGGCTGACCATCATCATGCCCACATAGATGCGGTACCGCTCACGGCATGGGTCTCCAAAGGACACGATATAGCCTGGAGTGATGGCCACAGCGCAGTGGCGACGCACCATTTACGCCAGTCTCGGAATTGGCCGATCAGGCTACTTCGAGCCAGGCTCGTCGAGCCCTTCAGCTTTACGCATGCTTTCGATTACAGCCGTGACCGTGCGCAGGCTCTCCGAGGAAAGACCTATGGCACGCGCGAACAACGCATCGACTTCCGCGTCCTCTGCCGCATCGAGCAGTTCAAGAGCAGCAACGACTCGCTGCTGATGCTCCTCGGTCATCCGCTTGGAGAAGTAGTCGGTGGTCACCCCGAACAACTCGGCCAGCGCTTCCACCGTGTTCATAGTGGGGTTGGTCTTGACACCCTGCCTGATCTGCGCAATGAGACTGGCGGAGACCCCCGTCTCCCGGGCGACATCGGCGTTGGTGTACGGCTTGCCCGTCGCCGGGTTCCGCTTCTGCATCAGGCCGTTCAGTCGGTGCGCAACAGTCTGACTGGACTCCGGAGGCGTGCCCCCTTCAGCCGGCCCACCCGCCATGACACCTCACCTCCGGCAGCCACCATGCCACATATCGCACCTTGGCGTCCATTAGGACCTTCATCCTGCAACTGTGAACACTAAAGTGTTGACACCTTGCCAGCACCAAGGCATAACTTGAACCACAACTTCAGCACTAAAGTGCTGCATCGCAGGCCAGGAGGGATGGATCGACGAGATCGGGACCGTAGCAGCGCCTGCGGTCACGCAACGCAATGAGTACAGAGTTCGAGGACCAAGTCTGGATCTTGAACCAGCATCGCGCATATGTTCGATACGCCCAGGGTGGCAGCGCCCAGGGACCGGCTTGCTCGAGCGCGCAGCGTGCACGCGAGCGGGTCGACACAGACTTAGAGAACAGCGACGGCGTCCGAGAGCGGGAACTCTCGGACGCCGAACGCTCCATGGCGTCACCTGTCCCGGGAAGGGTTGGTGACGCTCCCATCACCGCGCTGATCCCTTGCCCGGGTGCGCCAGCGCGGCAATGCCGTAAAGGAAAGTGTCGCATGACGACCGCTCTGGACAGGCCCCCTATACGGGCCTGCGCCAAAAACTTCCCGTTCTTCCCTCCCGCCGGAATTGGTCTGCACGCCGACGCGCGAGCCGGCGGGAGCAGCCGATGAGCCGCGATGCCCGCGAGTGGGTGTGGGAGCAGAGCACCAGCCGAGGTACGGCGCGCTTGATACTGCTGTCGATCGCCGACCGGGTGACCGACGAGCAGTGCATCGCTTGGGCTTCTCTCACCAGCCTGATGGAGCGCGTCAACGCCTCCCGGTCCACGGTGCGCGAAGCTCTCGACAGGCTGCTCGACGGCGGCGAGCTGGAAGTGCTCGATGGCCTCACCGGCCCTCAGCGCAGCACGGTCTATCGCCTGCCCCTCGCCGCCAAGGCCGTCACAGAGGTCAACTGGAAACCAGAGGATGGCGGTTCAGCCGTCCCAGTTGAGGAGCTCGAGGCCCGCCCCACTCTGCGACTGGCGGCCCTGCGCCGGTACGGGATCCGCCCCCGCGCGATGCCGGAATCCACCGGCAAGGGCCGGAGATCGGCCCGTCCGGAATCGAGTACCTCCCTGCCGAAACCGGCACCTCGTAGGGCCGGAAACCGGCACAGCGATGTACCGAAATCCAGCCCCCAGAACCGTAGTGAACCGAAGGTGAACCGTAGGTACAGCAGTGGAGCTGCCGTCACCTCGGCCTCCGAGTGGCAAGCCGACCCAAAGGCCCTGGCCTGGGCTCGTCAGCACGGACACCTCGACCGCCTTGGCGAAGTGGGGCTGCATACCGCCGACGCGAAGTGGCGTGCTCATCGGGCCGGTTGGCAGCCACAGACGGCTGAGGCGTGGGCGGCGGACTGGCGCTCCTGGATCGCCCGCGAACACGCCCCCAGCCATGCCCGCCAGACCTCCCGTCTCCACGGCAAGGATGCTCCGACTGCGGGCATAACCCGCGCCGAAGCCCATACCGCCGCTCTACTCGCTGCTCTCGGCGAACCGACCCGGACGGAGGGATAGTCATGGACCGCCGCGAAACCGCCGCCCTGCTGGCTTACATCGGCCGGCTCGACCCTCGCACCATCCGTACGGATCCGGGGGAACTCCGAGACCAGCTCGGCCAGTGGCACGAACTGCTCGACGACGTTCCCCTCGCCACGCCTCACGGGTGGGACGCCCGCAGCGTCGCCCGCGGACACATCCGCGTCTCGCCCTTCCAGATCCTCCCCGCGGACATCGGTCGCCCATGGGCCAGCTATCGGCGCGACCGGCTGGGCCGGCACACGGACCCGACCCCGGCCGCCGATCCGGACGACCAGGCAACCTGGACCGCCGAGCTGGTCGGCACCAGGCGCTCCGTGGCCGTCGGCACCGCCCAACCCAACCAGTACCGACAGCTCGCCAGCGCTTCGACAGACCCACGGTTGGAGGCGCGGCTGCAGGAGGTCGGCTCCTGCATCCCGCCCGACGCCAGGGCGATCTTCGCGCAGTGCTGGCCCGCTCGAGCAGCACGCGAGGCGGCCATCGCTCAGGGGCTGCCCAACCCGCTCTCCGTCCGTTGCGAACGGTGCCACGCCCCTGTCGGCGCGCGCTGCCGCCGCCAGCGGTTCGGCCGTGGCGGCGCCGTGGTGGGTACCGTCCCGCGCACGACTCCGCACCCGAGCCGTGCCAGCCTCGCCGCCGCCCGGCAAGCACCGGAGAGCCGGCAGGCTCCCATCGCTTGAACGCGGTCAGCCACCGGGCACCGCTCCGGGGCACCGCTGTGAAACAGCCCTCTCCCTTCCTGGTGGCAGCGCCGACCTGGCGCTGCCACCAGCATCTGACGCTCGCGTGCATTCACCGCCACCCTTCAGCCGGTCGCCGCGACAGCACACCGGAGACGACCATGCGCCACATCACCACCCACCTCGCCCCAGCCACTGGCCTGCGTGGCATCGGGGACACCAGCTGGCATACGCGCGGCGTGTGCCACGGCATGGACCCCGACGACGCGGACGCCACGTTCTTCCCACTGCCCAGGGACCACGAGGCCACCGCCGAGGCCAAGGAGCTGTGCGGCCCCTGCCCAGTCCGCCGCGACTGCCTCACCTACGCTCTGGAAAATGCCCTAAAAGAGGGGATTTGGGGTGGGCTAACCGAACTTGAACGCAAGCCCTGGCACGACGGACTGTCCCACCGCCTCGACTACAGCCGCGTCGTCGCCTTCTTCAACGGCCGCGATGTGCACTTGACCGAGGCCGAACGACAGATCGCCATAGACCACGCCTATGTCTGCGGCTGGCGCGCCGACCGGCTTGCCATCGCCCTGCAGATCGGGCGCAAGCACGCACGTGACCTTCTGAAGCAGGCAGCCAACAGGATCTCCGATCGTGACCGCACCCAGGGCGTGCCTCCCAGCTGTGCGAAGAGGAACGCCAAGAAGAAGGTGCAAGCAGCCCAGACCGGCAGTCGGCCACTGGCCGCCGAACCGGGTGCACAGCAGCCGACTTGCCCTCCGATGATCTCGACGCCAGTGCGTGCCTCTGCCGGAAAGGCAGCGTGATCTCCGTTCTGCACTTCGGGTCCTCCCCGGACCTCTCCACCCTGTTCACCCTCGCCATCCCGCTCACCGTTCTGACCCTGGGACCAGCCGCGTGGGTTCTCCGGCACCGGAAGGCAAGCTCACCGAGACGTCTCGGCAATCCGGCGGTTAAGGTCGCCGCCATGGCCGCGCTCGGCTGCACCGCATACAGCGCCGACACCAGTTGGCGCTTCGCTGCCGACTACCTCGACATCGCCGGCACCGCCGAACGAGTCGGCATGTTCGCCGCCGCAGAACTCGCCCTCTTCGCAACCGCCCTCATGGCCCGCCAAAATCTGGCCTCCCAAGGGGTGCCCGGTCTACCGGGCACCCTGGTCTGGGGCATCACCGCAGTACAGGTCATCCCGGCCTATGCCGAGAGCGGTCCCGTCGGCGGCACCGTCCGTGCCTTCGTCGGCCCGGTCATGGCCGCAATGCTGTGGCACCTCGCGATGGGCATCGAGCTCCGCCTGCGCACCCCTGGCGCCGCCTCCCACGGCCTGATCGCAACCCTCGGCCGGGAAACACGCGAGCGCCTGTTGTCCCGCCTCGGTATGGCCGCACGTGACCGCGACGCCGCGCAGATCACTCGCGACCGCGCTACCGCCCGCGCTGTCGACCTCGCCGCCCGTCTCTCGGAACGCACCCCCGCCCAGCAGCAGAGCCGACGCGGTCGACGCCTCGCACGTCAGCTGTCGAAGGCCGTCGGGAGGGCTGCTGTCGGCACGGACCCCGTCCAGCGCGCCGAGCTGCTCAATCAGCTTGCCGCTCGTCGGCATGCGCTCTCCCTCGCCACCGTCCCCCTGCCCTCTCCCTGGGCTGCTTCCCACGTCGACAGCAAAACCGTCACGACCCCCTCATCGCAATCCTCAAGCGCCGGCCCCCCAGGTAACCCTGCTGCTGTCGCAGCAGCGGGGACCGACGACCGGGACCGCAGGACGAAGAGTGGGGACCAGCAATCGGGGACCGCAGGACGGGGACCCGAGAACCATGGGGCAAGCACCTGGGACCACGAGACGGGGACCGGGGACCGGGTAGCCGGGACCGGGGATCGCGTGGCCGGGACCGGGGACCGGGTAGCCGGGACCGGGGATCGCGTGGCCGGGACCGGGGACCGGGTAGCCGGGACCGGGGGCCAGGAGGCCGACAAATCTCCAGGTCAGGTGCCTAATGTGCAGCGGGGACCGAGGAGCATCGAGTCAGGAACGGCTACCGCTGCCTCTCCCATTGGGGACCATGCCATGACCACCTCCGATACGGGGACCGTCCCCATCGGGGACCGAGGGTCGACCACTCCGGCGTCCAAAGCCAAGCGGGGCGGCCAGCCTCGCAGCCCTCGGACACGACGCCTGCCTCGCCAGCCTGAGCAAAGCGTGGAACAGCTCGTCGAGCGGATCCGGCCTCTGGTGCCACCGGTGCTCGCGCGCGACGGCAACGAGACCGTCACCCGGGTCCAGCTCCGGGAAATTCTCCGACGCGAAGGCCTCGTCGGCGGCCGGAACGACCGGTTGACCTTCGTGCTCGCAGCACTCCGCAACGAGGACAGCAGCAAGGCGACAAGGAGCATCAGACGGTGAAGACCTGCCCGAAGTTCGCGTCCCTCCGTGGAGAGCACGAGCGCGAGATCAGCTTCCTGAGCGCCCAGGCACAAAGGCATCTTGGCAGGCCGTCCGCAAAAACCAGGGCAACGCGCGCCGCCTTCGCAAAGGACCGGATGGCCAGAGCCCTTAGCAGCCACTTCAGCCGCTGTCCCGTATGCAGATGATCACCGTAAAGCGACAGTAAGTACCTCTTGTTCGCTTCAGGCGGCCCGGACACAGCGGGCCGCCCCTACCTTGGAGAAAAATGCCCGTACGCATCGACTCAAAGCTGGCCGATGGCACCGATCCGGCTGCCCCTGCACAGTTCCGCATCCCCTCGCCGAGGTATACGACTCGATGACGAACCGGCATAGGGACGGCATCACCCCAGACCAATGCATAAGCAGCAACACGCTCTCAGGGCGAGCAAGTTGGGGCGGAAGCGTAGCTTCCGCCGAACCCGCCCCTGAGGGAGCGAGAGAGAACCTGCACCGGGGGGCGCAGGTCCTTCAGGCTTCGATCGGGGGCGGATCGAAGCCGGGCCACGAGGAGAAGCTGACCGAGCCGCACGAACGTCGAGAACACGCCCCTCGCGCCCGCCAGCGTCCGCGTCAGCCACCCGAGAAGAAGCGTCTGCACCAGCCCAACACACGATTCAACGAAGAGGAGTTCGCTCTCATCAAGTCCGCCGCAGCCCGGTGCAACCTGTCTGTCGCCGGATTCCTCGCCCGCTCCGCGCTCACCGCCGCCCGCGACCTTGACCGCACCAGCGCCGAGATCGCCGACGAACGCGAAGTAATCACAGCCCTGTTCGACAGCCGACGTCGGCTCGGCTGGGCCGGCAGCAACCTCAACCAGGCAGTCAAGGCACTCAACTCCGGTGCAGACGCTCCACAGCTCGAAGCGGCCGTCGCCGCCGTACGCCGTGCCGCCGACACAGCGCACCAAGCCGCCGCGCGGCTGATCGAGCACCGCAGCTCGTGATCCCCAGCGTCAACCCTTCAGGCTCCCGGACCATCGGGCTCCTCGCCTACCTCTACGGCCCGGGCAAACACGAGGAGCACACCGACCCCCACCTCGTCGCCTCCTTCGACGGCATGTCCCCCGACCCCGGCCGCGACCCTAACGCCGCCCTCAAAGACCTCCAGCAGCTCCTGGATCAACCCGTGATGGTCCTCGCTGAGCACGCCCGGCCGGCCAAGCACGTATGGCACACCTCCGTACGCGCTGCCCCCGGAGACCGGACGCTGTCCGACGCGGAGTGGGCCCATATCGCCCGTCGCATCGTCGCCGCCACCGGCATCGACCCCGGCGAAGGACAGCGCGGCTGCCGCTGGGTCGCGGTACGACACGCGGACGACCACATCCACATCGTCGCCACCCTCGTGACCGAGGACGGCCACCGCCCGGACGACTACCGTTCCGGCTCCCGCGCCCAGGCCGAAGCCCGGCTCATCGAGCAGGAACTCGGCCTCCACCAGGTCGCCCCCGGCGACGGCACAGCTGCTCAGCGGCCCACCAGCGCCGAACGCCACAAGGCCGAGCGCCAGGGCCGCGAGCGCACCGCCCGCGAAGAACTGCGCGAGACGGTTCGGCGGGCAGTGGCCGGCGCGACCAGCGAGAAGGAGTTCTTCGACCGGCTCGCCGCCGCCGGCGTCCTGATCCATAAGCGGGTCGCGCCGTCAGGAGACCTCCTCGGGTACAAGGTGGCTCTGCCCGACGATCTGAATAGGGACGACGAGCCGGTGTTCTACCCTGGCGCGCGCCTGGCCCCCGACCTCTCGCTGCCTCGCATCCGGGAGCGCTGGTCCGGCGACGCCCAGGACACTCCGACTCCACAGCAGGGGGGTACGGCGCCTACGGGGCTGGGAGCTCCGGCCAGTGCCCGCCGGACCACGGCATCAGTGGCGTGGCAGGCCGTGCTGCTCATCGAGCAAGGTGACGACGCGGTCACCTCCGCCCACATCGCCGCGGCCGGCGAGGTCCTGGACGCGCTCGCCAAGACGTCGGCTGCCCACACCCGCAGCGAACTCCGGGACGCGGCAACGGCCTTCGAGCGAGCCTCGCGCTCCCACGTCCGCGCCGCACGCGGACACGACCACGCGCTGCGGCAGACCGCCCGCGACCTCGTCCGAGGTGGCCCCGCCCTCCGCCGGGGTGAGGACGGCGCGACCACCGCCATGGCTATCGACATGCTGTTCTTCCTCATAACCGCCATCGCGCACTGGCACGCGAAGAAGGGCCACGCGCAGCAGGCCGAGGCCGCCACTCGGGCCGCCGAGCACCTGCGTACCGCCTACCGGGCTGCCGCAGCCCAGCCGCTCGGCGTGCTCTACCAGCGTGGTCGGCATCTGAGTCGGCCGGTGCTCCAGCGGCAGACGGTACTGCTGCGCGAGGCCTTGCCGGAGCTGGCCGAGCAGATCCTCGCCGAGCCCGGCTGGTACGCCCTGGCCGCGACGATCTCGGACGCCGAGGCCGCCGGCCATGACCCAGCCAGCCTTCTTGCCAGTGCAGTCGGGCGCCGCGAACTCGACACTGCGGACTCCATCAGCGACGTGCTGGTGTGGCGGCTGCGAGGGAAGGCCGAACTGCCCGCCGACGCTTCGGGAGTGCCCGAGCGCAACACGGTGAAGAGTCCGTTCGCCGTGCGCCCTGTGGCGTCCCGTGCCAGGTCATCCATCCGATACCTGGGCGAAGAAGCGGCAAGCAACACACGATGAGCTCTTCAGACCGGCCGACGAGAGGGGCAGGACGCTGTACCACTACCGGTATCTGACACACCCCTCAAGCCAACTGGAAGGCATTTGCGCTCGATCGTCGCTGACGTCCACCAGCACCGTCGCCACCGTGGGCACCGGCGGGACCGGCGGTTCCGCCTCGTGAGCTTGAAGGAGCTGGAGCACATGGGGTGGCAACCGGGGAGGGCCGCCACCCAAGATGGCGAGAGTGTCATCGACATCGTCTACGTCCCGGCAGTGGGCGTACGCAGCGTCCTCCTCGGCGCCATCGCTGGGAGTTAATCCTGCCAAGTATGTCGGTGCCAGGCCCCGGCCTACTAGCGTCAGCCCTTTGACAGCGGTGAATACGCGAGTAAGGATCTCACTGCTGGAATGAAAGGACGCCGCGTCGGCGGCACCACGACGGTCGCACAACACCCTGTTCCAAGCCAGCGATTCCTCCCTCAGAACTGCGTGACGCACATTGCGGCCGTCTGCCTTGCGGCCGACCTCGTTCTGGACGCGATAAGCCGACAGCAGTGTGCATCCATGGTGTGATCCGTCAGCAGCGACATGACCGCACAGAAGTCCTGCCTGAGCCGCTTCCTCCTCGCCCCCGTTTTCCCAATCCAAGTGGTTGTACAGCAAGTAGACGGGCGCACACCTGACCGTCCGCGCGTTCTGCACAAGCAGGTCGCACTGGCGTGCGGGCTGTTTCCCGACCCAGTAGTCGAAGGGGTACCGACCCTCCTTCGACGCCTTCTTGGCCTGGATCCGCAGACCGACTCCGTGAGTGCGGTTGTGGATCCACATCTCCCAGTCGGCACCGTTCTGGCGCTCCTGGCCCTTGGTGAACTGGAACACCTTCACCCGATCGCCGACGAACTGGCGTAGGTGCCGGATGTTCATGTCGGTGAAGCTCTCCTCACCAGGCGCAGGGGGATAGCGGTGATGGCCGTTGTTTAGCCAGCAGAAAGTGTTGCCGGCTAACCACAACAGCACGTCGCACAGCGAGGGCTGCTGACCCGCCTGAGTGTTGGTGCCCGGAAGGGATAATGCGCGTCCGATCATGGGCATCAGCTAACCAAAGACCACTGACATCAGGCGTACGGATAGGCCGGGGAGCAGTACCGGTTGTTCGAGATGGCGGCGAAGATGCGGGGACAGGTCCCGCCGACCGTCGAGCGGGCGCGGGCCGTACGGGACCGTGAAGGCAGCGAGCCAGCCGCTGAGGTGGACGACTTCCTTCCGCCAGAGCTGCGGGTGCCCGGCCACGCCCGGGTCAACGGCGCGTCAATGCCTCGGAAGCAGCCCCTCGTGCTCGACGGTGAGATGGTTCCTGCGCCAAGTGCGGCGCGTACTCAAGGACTGGCTGCTGCTTCACCCGGTTCGAGACATGTGGCTATTCGGCCACACAGGAACGTGCACCGCTACGCCATACCTGCCGCACTTCACCCACTTCCCCGCCTTGCGGCCGGAGGCGATCACCCCAACGGGCAATAGAACGCGTGCCCGTCGCCCAGGTCGCCCTCCTCCGAGTCGATGGCTCGCCCGAGTCGCGAAAGGAAATACCCGAAGCCCGACCCTATTCGGGAGGGCCGGGCTTCTCCCTCCGGGCTGCAGGAGGCCGTCGGTCGCTAGGCCGGCGCCCGCAGCAGTCGCTCCCGAGTGGCCTCGGGCAACACTCGGCGCAGGACGGGTGCGGTCGAGCTGAGGGAGGCGGCGAAGGCGGCCACGAGATCGTGCGGGACGCTGGAACCGAAGGAGGCCGCCCAAAGACAGGGAGCACCGAGCGCGGGCTCGGCCCACGCCTGCCATCCGGCTGGCCCCATCTCGCCAGCCTCGGTTGTCAGGGCACGCAAGTCGGCGTCCTGGATGAGGGGTGGCACATCACCGAGGCTGATGTGCGAGGTGAACGTCGGGTCCGTCGCTGCCGCGTGGGGCTGGTCAACGTCGCGGAGCCAACCGTGTGCGACGACTGCGTCGAGCACCAGCTCGGAGTCGGCAAGGGGCACAGCGGGCTGGCCGAGGGCGTCGAGCGTGACGAGGAAGTCGGCCACGGCCTCGCCGGGGATGTCAGGGGTGAAGTAGGCCGACCACTGAGCGAGGGGGCTGCTCATGTCCGCCCGGGCGGAGATCTGCCAGGCAATCGGCAGGCCGCCCAGGTGGAACGGTTCGTCCGCCAGGCTCCACTGAGCCCATCGAAGGGTGTCGGGGCTGATGTGCAGGACGGTGCTGCGTAGGACCTGGCGGTCACCCGGCGCCTCGTCCGGCTCGTGCCGTCCGCGGACGATCGTCAGGCTCGTCCAACCCAGACCGTCGAGCGTGTCGGCGACGACTTCGTAGAAATGCCCGTCATCACCGGCCAGATGCCGGGGGCCGACCCAGAACGCGGACGGGCCGCCGCACGGAGTGGACGGACCGAGCGGAAAATCGGGGTACAGGGACGCCTCCAGGGGTTCGGTACGGGTCTAGTCGCCGACAGCACGACGGCCGGGCGGCGCCGGGGCGCCCGGACGGGGCCTTGCCACGTCCGGGCAACGGCGACTTCGGGCGGCAGGTGGCCGAGCTGTGCGTCCTCGTCTCGTCTTTCAGCGAGGAACACGACGGTCTGACCGATATCGTCTACGGACTGCACGACCTGCGCCGGGCGATGCACCGACGGACAGCTGGCCACTCACAAGGGTGGGCTCTACCTGCCGATGTCTGCGCTGTCATAGGAGGCGTGAAGTCTCCAACACACGCGCAACGGCGGCAGCGACGATCTCCGCCGGCGTCTCGGTGTCGAACGACAAGCGGTAGCCACGCACCTTGGCCGTGCCGGTGACGGCGATCTTCCATCCCTCGCCGTCCGTGCCGGAGCGGCCGAGCGGGAACCAGCCGAGGTAGAACCGGCCGTCCTTGGAGCTGACGTGCACGTCCGCGCGGTCATCCACGATCAGGTGGAAGTCCTCCGCGGAGAACTGGTCCATGACCAGCGTGGCCTGGCCGGGACCGAGGTTCCACTCACGCAGCCGCAGGGCTTCGACGGTGGTGGAGAATCCGCGGCCAACGGGGGCTACGGTCACGAGCAATCACCTCTCTGACCTGGGGTTTCTTGCAAGGTCGTCTACGTTGACATGCCCACCCACACATTGGCCAGTCTTTATGTGATCTTTCATATCTGCCCCCGGCGAACTACTGGTTCACAGATCTCGGCTGAAAGTCCCTGAGGACCGAACAGAGCGCCGCATGCCCGCAAACATGCAGGTCATTACCTGATCACCCCGCAGGCCGGGCAGAACTCGGCACATACAGCCCGACTCGTCCGCCTCTACCTCCCTGAGTTCGTGGGGGCTGTGGTCGGCCGAGTGGAACCCCGCTATGGGCACAGGTCTCGCCGATTGTTCCTTTTTGATAGCTGCCGTCGAATCTTTGCGGTGCATTTCACCATCGGAGATCGGCGTGAATCAGCCATGTCGATGGCGAGCGGCCGAGATCTGCCCGGCCCGAGGGCGGACGGATGCAGGCCGGCGGAGGCGGGACTGCGGGGAAGGGCGTGGTGGGTATGGCCACCGGTATCGGCGGTCTCGTCAAGTCGGGAGCGTTTCCGGCCGCCTGGAGCGGAATCAGGTCCGGCTGGACTGCCACGAGTGGAGTCCGTTCGTCCGTCGCCAGTGCGGCGACCTCGGCCTGGCATGCGGTGAAATTCTGGTGACGGGCGACAGCGGACCGGTTCCCTTCCGGACACAGATCGGGGAAGAAGGCGTGGAGGCAAGGACCTACAGGGGTTTCAACGCCAAGGTGACGTTGTACGACGACCGGGTCGAGATCAAGCGGGCGCTCACTGCCCGTATCGGTGGCGCCAAGGGCTGTGTGGTTGCTCTCGCGGACCTCGTCCGGCCCCTGGCCAAGCCGCCGACCCGACTCGTCAACGGGTACGTCTTCCTGGCGACGGACGCCGATCCGGCGCATCTGGAGTACTGGGCGAACGCCCCGAAGACGAAGATCGGCGGGCAACGACAGGCGATCCTGTTCACCTGGTTCCAGCGTCAGGCCCAAGAGGACTTCCTCACCGCCCTGACCGAAGCCTGGCGGTCGGCACGTCCGTCGGGCTGACCGCCCGCGCGGCATCAGAGACGGGTGCACGGGCTTCCTCGGGGGTCACGAGCCCGCGATCGCGAGATCGCGGGCCCGTTCGCGTCCGCCCACGAAGGTGGTGCCTCACCGTCCTCACCACTCAGCGCAACGGCGTTGCGCTGGGCTTGGCCTTTATCCCTTCAATCGCGGTCTCCTGACCCCAACCCACTTCAAAGCGGCGCCCCTTCACCCGGCACGCCGTGGAGGGTGCGGTGGTACGCGAGTGCCTCCCTGTCAATCCGGTGTTCCGGTGTCTCGCGGAGCACTCCGAGTACGGTGCTGTCCGCTCTGCTCACGATCGTGAGGTCATCGTTGATGAGCAACATTCCTGCGTCCATGAGCACATGGCAGTTGGGACACAGGCACAAGAGGTTGCCCATCGTGTCTGGACCTCCGTGAGGTCTCCCCAACGAGCGGATGTGCGCAGCCTCGGCGTATGCGCGGCCGGCTTGTAGCTGAAGGCGGACCCCGCAGACCTGGCACGTGAAGTCGTGAATTTGTTTCACGAGGTTGGCAATGGCCGTGCTGCGGACAACACGCTGGATCGAGAGGGGCGATCGGACGTCGCCGCCCACCTCCGCCCCTTCGACTTCGTCGAGTTGTGGAAGGTTCGGTACGCCCTGCTCGGCAGGCGCCCGCCGGACGAGGCGGAATCGCCAGACACGCCGGGCTTCTGGACCCTGCTCGGACCAATAGTCCTCAACTGTGTAGAGCCCAGCGTAGCGATAGACCCAGTCACCAGAGGTGTCCATGATCCGGCGCACCACACGGACGGGGGCGCGAGTGGACGCACTCGTCGCCAATGCGGCATTGCCGCGGGTAAGTTGCTGATCACCCATCATCCCCTCGCCGGTATGGAGGATGACGTCACCGTGGTCGTCGTCATCGGTGTGCTCACCACTGACGACGACCGACTCGGCGCCAAGTCTCTCGCCGCCGGCGATGCTGGCCATCAACTGCCGGTGGACACCAGCCCGGACCAGGGCTCCGCGATCGTCGAACCGACGCCCCGGCAGGATTCCCGGCACCGGACCGAACCCGGTGAAGGAGGGCGGTGTGTCTACGGCCCGCCCCGACTGCCCACCAGGCAGGGCAGTCGCCAACTCCCGAACCCTGGCGCGTTCCTCCGTGCGAGCCGTGCGAGCCCGGAGCAAGGCCTCCCGAAGTCTCTCCGTACGCGGGGCCCCGCGTACGGCTGGCTCATCCGCCTCGTCGTCAGCTCCGGTCGCAGAAGCCAGTCCGATGAGGAGCTGGTCGAGCCGCTCTGGCGTCGGAAAGGTCAGCCCGCCGAGGTAGGAGTCCAGGGTGCGAGCGCTCACCTTGCAATGGCGCGCGACCGCTTCAGTCGCCGGGCTGCCGCACTCATCCCAGAGCGCACGCAGCTCCTCGGCGAAGTCGGTCTCTTCTGGTGTACGGCGAGGAGCGGCAACGCCCATGAGGCGAGATTCCTCCGCAATGGCCTCCTCGGCTTCGCGCCGACGCTTGCGCCACCAGTCCCGCTCCGCAACATTGCCGCTCCCCCATGCGCTCACGACTAGATCCAGCGTCTGCGCGCTTGGCAGGCGGGTACCGCTCAGCGCCGCGTAGACCGCCGTCCTTGACGCTCCGCGCGTGACCGCCGCGTCGACTGTTCCGTCCGCCCCTTCCCGGAACTCCCGAAGCGCTCTCGCGAAGGCAGCCAGGGACCCATCACCCTTCACAGGTAGAAGCCGAGCCATTTCCTCACTGTGATATGCATCACATAGTGCCCCTTCTGATGAGTGGTATGGATCACAGTCAACGCATTTGAACGTACTCTGATCTGCGATAACTCTAACACGCTCTAGTCCCGCGATGTTTTCTGCGGATACACAAGCCGTGGTGATCTGCGATCGTTGCGCCAACGGCTGAGTCGGCTGCTCCGCAACGAGCGACGGCTCCCTGCGCCAACAGGAAGCCGTCTTTGCTCGTAGTCCCCATCTATAGGTACGGAGAACTACATGTCTGAGGGTACGGGGAATGCTCTGACTGGCGAAGCGAGCCAGGTCATGGGCGGAGCCTTTGGTGCGGAGCCGCCGCGGCGCTCCACCCGCTGGCTGGCTCCCGCAGGTCTGGCAATGACAAGCACCGGGGCCCTCGCCGCAGGACTCCAGGGCAACCTGACCGTTGCCGCGATGTCGGCGGCCCCGAGCCTGATCTTGGGGTCGTTCTTCTTCTTCGGGGTGGTCTGCCCGGCAGTCTGGTCTCGGAAGCCTCAGCGCCAGAAGGCTGCCCTCGAAGTGATGACGTCCCTCCTTGAGCTGGTTCCGCGACGGAGCCCGACCCGACGGCGGGGATCGGCCGGTTAATCCGTGATCACCGATTCCTAATGCGGTCTGTCAAGCCGCGAGAGTGGTGGGTGGCATGAGTTCGTAGGTCCGTCCGTCGCGGAGGAGGCCTAAGGACGGGAACGCAACGGACAGGGCTCCCGTGCCGGAACGGCTGAGCTGGCGGTGCGTGCGCGGCTCAGCGGGCACGGGTGCCGCTGCGGGAGACCGGCACAGCGGGGGCCGTGTGTGCGGTCCGGCCTGTGGCCCGGCTCTGCGCGGACGCGGTCCAGGCGCCGGGGAACCAGACGGCGGTGTACTGCTCGATGGCGTCGCGCAGCCCGGTGGTGACAGCTCCGTCCCACGGCGGCCGTCCGGGGCGGTGGTACTTGTCGAAGGTGCCGTACTGCTTGGTGTCGGGCCGAGTGTTGGTCGCTTCGTCTCGGCGGTGGAAAGTGCCATGGTCGAGGAAGCTGAGGACGACTGCGTCGATCTCGCCGCGGTCCCGGTGCACTACCGCCAGGCGCAGGCCGCCGTAGGTGTCCGCATAGACAGTGGGGGTGAAATCGATCCGCAGCCGCAGCGCAGCGCCGGGGACGGGAGCGGCGAAGTATGTGTTGCCCACGACGGTGCGATCGTGGAAGGGGAGGTACAGCTCAGCGAAGAACTCGGGTGCCTGCAGGGACAAGAGGGGTCTCCGGTAGGGGTCGGGCTGGTCCTATCGCCGTGGACCGGGCAGGGCCCGTCGACTCGTGGTGCTCCAGCGCGGGACGCTGGCTGCGGGGAGCACTGCCGAACGGCGGGACGCAGCCCCCCGCTGTACGTCGAGCGGGGTGGGGATCGGCGGTCCGGGCGGAAGGATCGGGGTGAGCCGGGCCATGCCCTGGATGTAGCTGAAGGTGTCCTCACGCCACCGGGGCAGTGGAGCCGGGTCGACGACACACTGGGTGACGGCGGTGAGGAGGGCGACGGGGGTGTCGGTGCTGGCCGTGGTGTACCAGACGGGCCGGTCGATGGACTTGCCCGCCCACAGCTGCCAGCGGGCGTCGCGCGTCGTGAGTTCGGCTTCCGGGTCGAGGTGGCCGGTGGTGAACTCCAGGCCGGCGAGCCCGTCCGGGGCATGGACCGCGAACACGCCCCAGCGTGGACGGTCTATCTCCCAACCTCGTTTCAGCAGGGGCACGACCGCGAGGAACGGATCCTGATCGTCGGTCCCGTAGACCGGCCGGGCCAGGTAGGCGTCCGGCCCCTGTTCGTACGCCGTGGCGAGGACAGTGGTGAACGCCTGGACGAACTCGGTGGGGACTCGGTCATTGAAACAGACGCCCCAGGTCGGCGGCCCGAACGGATCACGGTAGGCGTTGATGCGCCAGAGCCCGTCGTCCTCCCCCTCGGGGAGGTAGCCCAGGCGGACCTTGCGGTCGGGAGCGTTGACGTAGGCGTTGCCGAGGTCGTCGTTATGGAGGTCCCAGCCGAGGTCGATCAGCGGAGCGAGGGCTGGGTCTCCGATCCCGGTGGTGGAGGCGAGATGGCGTGGCGAGACGAAGACGTCTCCGTCGGTCGTGCGCAGTTCGTCGTAAGAGGTCACAGGTTCCTGAGTGGTGAAGACGAGCGGGTCAGGCGGCGAGCACCAGGGCTTCTTGGAGGGCTTCGCTGGAGCCGGTGTAGTGCAGCGTCCGCAGGCCCAAGCGGGCGGCTGCCTGGCAGTTGTCGGCACGGTCGTCCACGAACAGAACGCGTCGTGGATCGCAGACTCCGGTGGCCAGCAGTGCGTGTTGATAGGCGGCCGGATCGGGCTTGCACACCTCAAGTCGAGCTGAGTACAGCGCCTGGGTCATCATGCGTCGCCAGTCGTGGGTGTCGAGCACGGTACTGAGGTGGGCAGGTGCGTTGGACAGGAGCACCATTCGCAGTCCGGTGGCGTGGGCGCGACGTAGGACGGCCAGGACGCTCTCGTCGGTCTTGGTCCACATGGCCGTGTCCGCGGCAAGGAGTTCGTCCAGCAGGCGGGAGCCGGGATGGGTGCCAAGGACGCGTGCCCAGTACGCCAAGTCGCTGAGCTGGCCGACATCGTAGAGTTCGCGGGCGTTCCAGAAGGCTCGCTGGAAGCCTGCGAGATCGTCTTCGGGCCATGAGGCGGTGCGGGCCAGTCGAAGCCAGTGGGCGCGGGTTGGTTGCAGTCCGATGACCCCGTTGTAGTCGAGGATGACGGCGTCGAGGCTGGTGAGACGGGTCAAGGGGCGGTTTTCTCCAGGGCGCGACGGGCGAGGGCAGCGAGTGTGGCTGCGAGGAGGGCGGGTAGCAGCAGGGCTGTGGGCAGGGTCGTGATGCTGGCGATGGCGCCGATGAGGGCGGGGCCGGCGAGCAGGCCGAGGTAGCCCGTGACGGACACCGTGGCGACGACTCTCGGCCCGTGGCTCCCGGCGGCGGTGATCAGGGAGGGGACGGTGGTGGACAGGCCGAGCCCGAAGACCGCCCAGCCGGCCAGCGCCGCGGCCACGCTGTCGGCCAGGACACCGGTGGCCAGCCCGGCTGCGGCAAGCATCGCGCCGGCGCGGACAACGGCAGGTGCGCCGAAGCGGAGGGTGAGCCGGTCGCCAGTCAGTCGGCCGATCGCCATGCTGGTGCTGTACAGGGCGAAGGAACTCGCGGCGACAGCCGTACCGGCATGCAGGGAGTGCACGTGCACGGCGGCCCAGTCAGCTGCCGCTCCCTCCCCCAGCAAGCTGGCAGCCGCCAGCGCACCCAGCAGCCACACCCGGCCCGTCGGCCGGTCCCGATCGGGCCCGTGGGGGTCGAAGGACTTGGAATCGGTGCCGCTCAGCGTGAGGGTACGCGGCCCGGCCACGAGCACGCTCGCCGTCAGCGCGGCGCCGACCGTCAGGAACAGAGCGCTGTGGGCTGTGCCAGCGGTGGCCGCGGCCAGGGCCGCGCCGCTCAGCGCGCCGACCGAGTAGGCAGCGTGCAGGGACGACATGATGGGCTTGCCGTAGGCGTTCTGACAGCGGACCGCCTCGGTATTGGCGGCGACGTCCAAAACACCGTGCGCGGCGCCGAAGGCAAGCGCCGCTGCGAGCAGCGAGGCCAGCGTCCTGCATTGCCCGACCAGAGCGAGTGCTGCCGCCAGTGCGATAGCTCCGCCGACCAGGAGCCCGGGAAGCCGTTCGGGTCGGGCGAGCCGACCACCGACCTGCAGTCCGGCGACCATACCGACAGCGGCAGCAAGCAGGACGAGGGAGAGACTGCCGGTTGTGAGGTGGGCTGCGTGCTGGACAGCTGGCATCCGGGCGCCCCAGACAGCCATCACCACACCCAGGCCGAGGAAGTAGCCGGTCAGCAGGGCACGGCTGTGCCGGAGGGAGACGTCGGTGCGGCTCATGCGGGGCGCCCTACGACGACAGGTTCGTCGACCGTGCGGGGCACGACGTGGACCTGGATGCGGCAGGCGGCCTGCTCGGCTCGAGCCTGCGCCAGGTCCGCTGTGGGCGCGGAGGTGATCAGGTAGCCGATGCGGGCGGTGAACATGTCTCCGCCGTCGGCCGGAAGGAGGAGCTGGTCGCCGACACGGCGCTGGAAGTGGATGCGCTCCAGCCACGGCGGGCGGCTCCCGTCGAAGTGGAGGCGGCGCACGGTGCCGGAGGTTTCCGGGTAGATCAGTTGGACCGCGGCGGCCGAGGAGTGGGTGGGGGTGAGGTCGGGGGCGCGGTTGCAGGCGATGCCGGCGGCAGCGCGCGGCAGGTCGATGCCGGTGGCCAGGCGGACGAGGTGGCCGATCATGTCGCCCGCGATCCGGCCGTTGACCTCGATCAGCCGGGGGCGGCCGTCGACCAGGCGCATCTCGATGTGGCTGACCCCGTCGGTGATGCCCAGAGCACGGATCGCAGCTCGGGCCGTCGGGGCGACCACGTCGAGCAGCGGGTCGTTCGCGTCAACGCTGTGAGCCAGTTCCTCGAAGTACGGCGGGGCGCTGACGGTCTTGCGGGTGACCGCGACGGCGGTGGTCTCACCGTGGTAGGTGACGCACTCGATCGACACCTCGGGTCCGTCGAGATACTCCTCCACCAGCACACTGGTGTTCTCCCGCCCCAAGGCGGCCGCCTTCTCGGCGAACTCGTAGGCAGCGGTGAGCTGTTCAGGGGTGTCTGTGCGGATCACGCCCATACTGGCCGCGTGCGCGGCGGGCTTCAGCACGACCGGGTAGCCGATCCGCTCGGCCGCCGCCTCGGCCTCCCGAAGCGTGCGCACACTCACCGAGGCGGCCGAGGGAACCCCGTACCGGGCGAACAGACTGCGCGAGGTGGCCTTGTTGCGGCACGCCTGCATGGCCTCCGGGGCGTTGGTCTGCAGACCGAGCTGGCGTGCGAGACGGGCGGTCGGGACGACGTACCATTCGGTCCAGGTGAACACCCCGGCCAGGTCGTAGCGTTCGGCCAGGGCCCGGCCGGCGGCGGACAACGCCGCCTGATCGGTCGGGTCGGGTACGACCACGCAGTCGCGGAGGTACGGCACCTCCCACGACGGTTCCTCGCTGGTGATCAGGACGACGTCGTAGGTCGCGGCCACGGACTGCAGGCAGTAGCCGCGATACGCCTCGGCTTCCATGTCGGCGGCTGCGACGATCAGGACAACAGGGCGGTCGGACAAGAAGGTGCTCCTCGAAAGTTCAGATGGTGGAAAGGCCTTGCGGCAGGTGCTCGCAGACCGCGCGTCGGCGACGGATCTCGATCGCGAAGGCCCCCGCAGGGTGCTGGACGAGCAGCTTTCGCTCGTGCCGGGGGTCAGGCCATCGACGTGGGCGCGGCAGTAAGGGGGAGCGTGCGCAGGCGGGTGAAGGCGATGGCGAGGCCGATAGCCTGCCCGACGGCAGCGAGGGTGATGGCGTGTCCCAGATGGTCGGGTGGTACGGCCGCAACCAACAGACCGGCGGCGGGGAAGGGCATCAGGAGCAGCAGGATCGTCACGGCGAGGGTGCTGCCGAACACGTCGGACGGGATCAGCCGTGAGCGCAGAGTGCGCAGTACGACTGTGAGGCCGCCTTCGCCCGCCATCAAGGCGGCGATCAGCAGGAGGTAGCCGCGGTATGTGTCGGCCCAGGCGAGGGCGAGCGTCGCTCCAGCCGCGACGATGGCGGCCACGGCGCCGACCGGCCACAGGCCCCATCGGTCGATGGCGTTGCGGGATGCGGTGATGGCGAGCAGGGACGCCACGGCTGCGGCGGACCAGATGAGTCCGGCGTCCGCGCTGGAATGCCCCAGCTCGGTGACGACGACAACCGGGACGGCGGCCTGCAGAAGGGCGACAGAACCGTTGGAAACGACCAGCCCGCCCACCAGCCAGGCAAGGGCAGGCAGTGAGCGCAGTGTCGCCCAGCCCGTGCGCAGCCCGTACTCGACAGTGACCGGGCCGGTCGGCGGGGAGGGCTTGCGGGGCCCGAGCGCGGCAGCGAGGAGGGAGAAGCTCGCGAGCGAGGCGAGCATGACGACCGCTCCGCCGTGCTCCAGCAGCAGGCCGGAGAGAGCAGGCCCGGCAAGGGTGGCGGTCTGGTCAATCCCCAGCAGGACGGACTGCACCCGGTGCGCTTGGGTGCCGGCCTTCCGGCTTGCCTCGCCGCCCGAGGTCTCGACCGCCACGTAACTGACCTCGGTGAGTACGCCGATGGACGCGGCGAGCACCATCACGATGAGGGTCGAGGCAGGCGTGCGGGCGTCGAGGAGCACCAAGACGGCGGCAGCGGCGACTACGACCAGGGCCCGCACGAGACAGGCAGTGCGGAAGACGAGGGCCGTGCCGTAGCGGTCGACCAGCCTGCCGGCCACCGTGAACGCGCCGATGCGCGGGAGCCACCCCAGCGCGAAGGACACACCCGTCAAAGCCACCGAGCCGGTAGTTGCCAGGACGAGCAGGGGGACGCCGTAGGTCGTCATCGCGAACGCGGCGGCGTCCGCCCCGCGCGGCAGATAGATCCTGCACGCCAGGCCCGCGATCGGCGTCACGCGGCGACGCCAGAGGTACAGGAAGTCTGCTGAGGCTGGTGGGCGGACAACCAATCGGCCATCTGCCGGCGGATCCGACGGAGTTCTGCGTCGACCTCGAAGCGTGCGAATCGGGCATCCGCGATCGTCTCTGCCAGCAGAGCGAAGGTGTGATGGATCCGTCCGGCGAAGTCACCAGTTGCGGCCGGGTAGTTGTTGCGTCGGGCCCAGCGGGCCGTCGCATCGTAGAGGTCGGCCAGGTCCCGTCCGGCTGCGGTGAGCTCCAGTCCGGAGAGGGAGCGGTCGAGGAGTCCGAGGGTGTCTGCCTGGTCGACGGCCTGCCGGATCTGGTGCGTGGTGAGGGCGGTGAGGGTGCGTGTCAGTGCTCGGGGCGGGATGGCTTCGTGGTCGTCGATCTCGCTGACCAGGCAGATCAGGTCGGCAGAGGACAGCGCCGCGCACGCGTGCTGCAGCTGCTGAGGGGATATGGCGGGGATCATCGGCGAGCTCCTGCCATCGGCGGGGCGGTTTTAGGACCGACCGGTGTGGCGTGGGAGAACAGCTCACCGTTGGGCCAGGCAAGGTGGTGGGCGGGCTGGGGCTGTACAGCTGGTGCGGGTGGTGCGGATGGAGTCGGCAGCCGGGACGGGTGGCCTGCCCAGGTGCGGGCGGCGGTGTTCCCCTGCGGATCTGGGTTGTTGCCCCAGAGCGGGTGGTTCGCCGCGTGGCCCATCGGCCGTCCGGCGGCCCACATGGACAGCGTGCCGAAGACCTGGCTGAGTCTGTCGCCGGACGGCGAGAGGCGGTAGGGCTGTCCCGGGCCATCAGTCACTACCAAGCCGTCGTCGATGAGCTGGCGTAGCGGTGGATAGATGTTGGTCCAGTAGCCGGCGGGTATGACGATGCGGGCCAGGGCCCGGGCGCTTGTCTCCTGACGCACCTTCAGTACCCAGAGAATCGCAGGGGCTTGCCTACGGGCCAGGAGCGTGAGGCTGTCCTCGACCTGCTCGATCGTGGACAGCGGCTGTTCCGGCTTCTCCAAGTGCTCCTCGGCCCAGGCAGCGATCAACGGGAGCACCGTCAGAAGCTGGCGGCCGCGCAGGGTGAGGCCGTAGGTGACGTGGCGGACGGAGTATTCGCTGCGATCGACGAGGCCGACATCGCAGAGCGAGCGGATTTTCGGGTGCAGCTGGCCGTTCTGGAGATGAGGCAGCTGGTCCGCGATCTGCGTGTAGCGCTGCCGTTGCTCATTCAGGGCCAGCAGGATCCGCACGTTCCAGCGCGGGGTGATCATGCGGAGTGCTTCGGTGACGCGGGCGATGTCGGCATCGACGGCGAGTGGCAGCCCGGTGGTGGCCAAGGGGGGATCTCCTGGGTGCGAAAGGAGCTGGGGCGGGTCAGCATGTAGGGGCAGCGCTCACAGCCGGCGCGCCCGAGGCGCCCCGCCGCTCCGAGGTGCTGGGGCATCGGTGGCAGGAGGCGGGGTCGCCGTGACCGTCTGCTGGGTCATGCGGACAAGCCGGGTCTGTTGTCCGGGCGGAGTCATGCTGCGCAGCAGGTCGTCCAGGACTGCACGGCAGCCGTCGCGGGTATCCAGTGCCGCTTCCAGCCACTGCGCGTCCATCCGCAGCACGTCGGAGGACAGCTCGTCCATGTCGCGCTCGGGCGCCATCGCCTCGTGTACACGGTCACGGATCCGGGCGACCTGCTCTTCAGCCAGGGCCAGGAACGAGCGCAGTTCGAGCGCCCGGGTCAGCGCGGCGGAGGCGTCCGGACCTACGGCCGTCACATACAGCTGGGCGACCGGGGCGCCGAAGACCTCCCGGAGCCGGGCGTCCTGAGTGCAGGGCTTGTCACGGACGCTCATCGCAGGACTCCTCGGCTTGTTGCGGGCGCCGTCGCGGGTCGGGCCGGCGCGCTGGTCTGTACGGCCGGGCCTCGGCGGGCCCAGCGGTTGGCACGGGCCGCACGTTCTGCGGCAACGCTCTGTTTGCCTGCGGCACTGGGGGCGAGGAGCCAGCGCACGACCATGGCCCGTCCGTCACGCATGGCCACGGCCGCGTTGACGCGGTGGGCGAGGTCCATCGTCGGATCGTCGACCTCACCGGGCTGCGTCTCCAGCGCGGCAAGAAGGTCGTCCTCGGCTCGTCCGAGCGCCGCCTGGGACTCGGTCAGGAGCTTGTGCCACCTCACCACGTCGGTGGCTTCCGGGCTCGCTTCCGGCGCCGCAGCCACCGCGGCAGCCAGTTCGTCGATGCTCATCCCGAAGCGACGCTCGATCTGTTCGGCGAGCACGCCCACGACATCCTCTATGCCGTCGGACACAAAGAACTCCTTTCTGCGGGGCACGGCAAATGCTGAACTTCTACGGAGGAGACAGCGGGGAACAGTCGGCCGACCCAGCCGCCTTTGCGACAGCTCGGCGGCATCTCTCCGCGGCAGTAACCTTCGTACGGGGAAACGAGAATTCCGGTAGGAGACAGCCAGGCTTTCTCTCCGCCGGCTGTACAAGAGTCCACTGATTCGCCGGTTTGGCTAACCGGCGATCGTCAGCTATGTTGCGCCCCGCTGAGCGGATTTGATGTTCAGCGGTTTCGCCTTGGCGGGCGTTTCATAGGGGGTGCCGGCACTGGGCCCGGCCGCCGGGCGAGCAGAGCCTCGAGCCGGACGGGCGGCAAGGGTGCGGCCTCTCCATTGAGGCGGTTGTCGCACCACTGAAATGCTTCTTCGGCAGTGGCGAAGCCGCCCTCACGCAGGGTGTGGGTCAAGGCGTCGGTGTCCACTTCCTCGTGCAACACACGGAACGGCGCGGGGTCGCACACGTCGAGGACGTGCAGCACCACGAGGGTGGTCATGTCGTCAGGGTCGTCCTGGGTGTGGCTGTGCACGAGGGCGAAGTGGTCCCCGTCGTCCATCAAGCGCTGCTCCAGCGCGTGGGTCGCGTCGTCGGCGGGCCTGGTGCCCATGCCTGGGCGCAGGCCGATGGCGTCTCGCGGACAGCCGCGGTGGATGAGCCAGGACTGGGCCATGGCGGGCAGGGGCAGTGCGGCGTGCTCGAAACGAAAGGTCTTTCGCTTCAAGTCCCGCTCCAGGTGCAGGGCGACGATCTGCGGTTCGCCAGGGACACCCCAGGTGACGGCCCCGTTGTGGAGGACGTAGAAACTGCGCGCCCCGTCGGCGGAATGGTGCTCGGCGAGCGTAGTGAGCATGTACTGCTCGATCTCGATGGCGTGCCAGAACTTCTCTTCCGTCAGCTCGTCGGCAGCCTCGAAGTCGTCCAGGCACAAGTCCGGTTCTGGTGAAGGCATAGGGGCTTTCGGTAGGAGGCGCAGGGCAGTGGCGGGGCTTGTAGGTGTCCGGACAAGCTCCGGACCGGACACGGGCTGCGGCGGCGGCCGGAACCGATCGGTGGCTAGCGGCCAGTGCGGCACGGCCGTCGTCGGTCAACGCGACCGACTGCCCGGCGCAGGTGAGTACTCCTTGGGTCAGCGCGTGTGACGCGCGGAGGGAGCATGGACCGAGTGGGGCAGGCCCCGCGTCGCGGAGGGCAGAGGGCCCGGCTTCGGAACGGGGTCTCTGGGCGTGAGCTGCGGCGAGCGGGAACGGGCTGCGTGGGTGCGGGCGCTCAGGGGTCGGCGAGCCATTCCCAGGCGTTGGCCGACGGTGTCGTAGATGTCGTTGCGGGCCCGCGGCCGTACGGCCACAACGTGGATCTCCGTGCGGTGTGCGGACGTCGGTGGCGCCGGGCGCACGGCGTAGACGACGCGCCATTCCTTACGGGAGTCCACGACGAGCTTGCGGTGGCCGGACAAGTCCCCGGTCAGCTTGGTACCGAACAGATCGGCGTTCACCACGTCCTGGAGCTGAGCGAGGGCCAAGTCGCGGATGTCGCTGGGGGCCTGCAGGAGGTCGGTCAGGGCCCGAGGGTCGAAGGTGAGGCCGAAGGCCGGCTGCCCCTCGTTCATGATGTCGGCTGGCCCGGTTCACCGGAACCGGGCGTGGCGGCCTCCGGCAGGTTCGCCTTCGCTGGGCGGGCCGAGGGCGGAGGGCCGGGCAGGAGCCGGTGCGCGGGCCGTTCCGGTGAGGTCATGCACGCGGACAGCGGACCGCCGGGAGCCCGGATCGCCGCCATGGCGTGGGTGAGGAAGTCCCGGTGCCAGACGAACAGTCCGCTCAGGCCGGCTTCGGGGTCCTTGTGCTGCTCGTAGGCGAGCCACAGGGCGTGCAGCCAGGCCACGACATCGTCGTGCTCCTGCCACTGCAGGCACCAGGGCGCCGCCGTGGTGACCTCGGCCCCGTAAACCGGCAGGAGGAAGTCATCGACCCAGTCCGACAGCGAGTCGAGTTCGTCCTCGTACTCCTCGCCTTCAAGTTCCAGGATCGGGCGAGGCTCAGGCGGAGCGGCCGAAGGCGGCCCGCCTATCCCCGGCAGGCCGAACGCCGCGAACGGCGAGGGGCCGGTGACCGGCGTCGCGGCGAGGTGATCGAGCTGTTGTGCCTGCTGCGCGGACTGCTCCATCAGCTTCCGGACGCTGGCCTCGATTCCTTCGAGGTGCGGGTCGGGAACCCGGACCGGCTCCAACTCCCGTGTTTCGTGCGGTTCTACGGATTCGGGCATGTGAGAACGGGCCTCCTTGAAGCCGTGGAAGAAAAGGTGCCGGAGCCTGGATGCCAGGCAGAGCGGCAGGAAGAGCTCTGGTCCAGGCGTTGTACCGCAATCCGCGCAGCGCCCTGCATGCCGTGGGCCGGATGGTGTTGAAAGCTCAGGCGGTCAGGACGACGTCGTCCTGGGTGAGTGTCTGGCGGACGGCCTGCGTGAGCCGGTCGGCGGCGATGGAGGCGTAGTGCTCGGTCTTCTCCACTCCGATGAAGTCGCGGCCCTCCAGCAGCGCGGCCACACCCGTGGAGCCGGATCCGGCACAGAAGTCGAGCACCGTGCCTCCCGGCGGGGCGATCTTCACCAGCTCGCGCATCACCTCGACCGGCTTCTGCGTGATGTGCTGGCGCTTCGCGCCCGAGGGCTGCGAGGCGCTGTAGAGACCGGGCAGGTAGACCGGATTGCGGGCGGCGTCGATGGGCCCGTTGGACGCCCAGACGATGAACTCGCAGTTCTGGGTGAACCGTCCCTTCTGTGGCCTGGCCTGTGGCTTGTGCCAGGCCAGCACCCCGCGCCACAGCCAGCCTGCCGCCTGGATCGCGTCCGTCGTGATGGGCAGCTGACGCCAGTCGGTGAACAGCATCGCCGTCCCGCCGGTCTTCGTCAGCCGCTGGGCCTCGGTCATGATCTGCGTCAGGAAATATCCGTAGGACCTCTGGTCCATGTTCTCGCCGGTGAAGTCGGCCAGGCCGTGGCCGGCGTCGGCGGATGTGTATTTCTGCTTTGCGCTGCGCGACGTGCGCTCCTTCGCCGTCCGCCCACCGGAGTTGTACGGCGGGTCGGTGATGACCGAATCGACGCAGTCGTCCGGCAGGGCGGCGAGGACGCTCAGTGCGTCGCCCCGGTGCAAGGAAAAAGGCAAAAAGGTACCCCGATTCGGGTGGGAGAGCGCGGAAGGAAACCCCCGATGCCCGGCAGGATCCCTACAGGCGGGAATGGAGCATGCCGAAGCCCAGGGCCACAGCCCGGTAAGAGGCGAGGGGAGTCCCAAAACTGTAGGCCCATAGCGCCTGTCGGCCAATAAGGGCACTGGCAAGGGGCCCGATTCCGGCCCCCTTTGGCGGCCTTTTGGCCGACCGGCGATCCGGTCGTACTGTTTTGGAACCGCTCGGCGCACACCTCCGCCAGCTCATCCCCCACCACACATCGCGGAGGTTCCCTTTCCGCCCCGGCACATCTAGCTCACGACTCGGCCCGTAGAGCGAGTGGCAACTCGCCCACGCCTGTACTCCCCCATCGCCCATCACCGGCCGTCGCTTCCCCTTCCGCCCTGCCCCACGTAGGCCGCACGACAGATACCACCCCTCGAAGGAAACGTCCATGACGCCTCGTTACCCGCCCATGCACCACAACGCCGGCCCGCGAGGGGGCCACACCGGTTGAAGGCACTCGCCGTCGGCATCGGCGTCGTCTTCCTCTCCCCATTCCTCCTCGGCGGCGTGGCCATGTTGATGGCTTCCTCCAGCAAAGCCGCCTACACCAGCAACCTCCACTGCCTGACCGGCATGGACACCGATGTCGCCGATCAGGTCACCAACATCCTCAACGGTGCCTCCGGCAAGGACGTCCACATCGAGGGCCTGACACTGCCCGAGGAGCAGATCCCCAACGCCCGCACCATCGTGGCCGCCGGGATCAGCCTTCATGTCCCGAAGAAGGGCCAGACCATCGCGCTCGCCACTGCCATGCAGGAATCGCGGCTTCGCAACCTCGGCTCCGGCGACCGTGACTCGCTGGGCCTGTTCCAACAGCGCCCGAGCCAGGGTTGGGGCACCGCCGAGCAGATCAGCGACCCCGTCTACGCCTCCACCCAGTTCTACAAGCACCTGCTCGCGGTGGACGGATGGCAGCAACTGACCGTCGCCCAGGCCGCGCAGAAGGTCCAGCGTTCCGCCTACCCCGACGCCTACGGCCGATGGGAGGATTTGGCGACCGCCCTGCAGACGGCAATCGCTGCCACGCTTCCCGACACCGGCCAGGATGCCTCTGGCACGGACCCCGGCACCATCTCCAGCGCCATCTCCTGTACGGCGGCCGAGGATGGCTCCGACTACGGCGTCATCCCCGAAGGCTCGGTGCCCAAGGGCTACTCGATTCCGAAAGACGCCGATCCGAAGGCGCACCGAGCGATCGCGTGGGCGATGGCGCAGCTCGGCACGATGTACCAGTGGGGCGGTACCTGCAAGGCTCCGCATGGCCCGGATCCGATGGGCCGCTGCGACTGCAGTTCGCTGACCCAGCAGGCGTACGCGCACGTCGGGATCCGGCTCCCCCGCACCACGTACACGCAGGTCGACGAGGGCAACGCCGTCTCTCCGAAGCGTCTTGAGCCCGGTGATCTGATCTTCTCCCGAGGCAGCGCTGCCCGTCCCGAGCATGTCGGCATGTACATCGGCTCGGGACTCGCGATCGAGGCACCTCGAACCGGAAAGCCCGTTCGAATCACGCCGCTGGCGGACTGGGACATCCTCGCCGCCCGCCGTGTCCTCTGACGGGTTGCGTCCGGCGCGGCGGAGCATCCTGCCGTCCCGCTCCGCTGCGGCTCCCCTCACGCTTCTCTTCCCCCGCTTACCGCCGGGCTGCTCGCCCTGCGCCTGCAAGGAGTCCTCGCCGCGCCCATGTCTTTTGCAGACCGACTCGTCTACCTCGCCTACGACCCGGGCATCACACCCTCGGACGGCGGCCTGCCCGGCCTTACCGTCCTGAAGAACGTCGTCAACAGCATCAACCTCTTCGCGATCGTCGCCGTGGTCGGCGCGCTGGCTGTCTCGCTCGGTGTGTGGGCCTGGGGCCACCACACGGGCGGCCACCAGGCCGAGGCGAACGGCAAGAAGGGTGCCGTCGTGTCGGCGGGCGCCGCTCTCGGCCTCGGCGCCGCCAACGGCGTCGTCGCCTTCTTCTCCGCTCTGGGGTCGCAGGTCCACTGATGCCGAATCGAACCTCTTCCCTGGCCGACTACGGCCTGGGCTGGTCAGCCCGACAGCGCATCACGGCCGGTGCGATCGGCCTCGCCGTTCTGCTCGCCCTTGCCGCCGCGGTCGCTCTGTTCACCGGCCGCGCCGACAAGCCCAGCGCCCCGTCCGAAGCGAGCGCTGCCTCCGCGTCCGCCAGTACAACGGCGCCTGCCGGTCCGACGGCGTCTGTCGGAGCCGGTTCGATGGCGAAGCCGCCACCGGTGGCGGACCCGGTCACCTTCGCCCAGGCCGCCGCAACGATGCTGTGGTCGTACGACACCCGAACCCTCAGCCGTGATCAGCAGCTCGCCGGGATGAAGGCGTGGCTGACGCCGGAGACGAAGTACGCCGACTGGTCCTCCCTCACCGCCCAGGTGCCCGATCCGGTGCTGTGGTCGCGGATGGCCGATCAGGACCAGTACGCCACCGCTGCCGTGTCCGAGGCCCACTACCCCTCCGCGTTCAGGCAGGCCTTGGCGGACGATCCGTCGGCGATCACCGAGGCGTACATCTACGCCGTCACCGTCACCGGCAAGCAGCAGATCGCCTGGAAAGAGGGGGGCTCCGGCTCGGAGGACCGATCGATCACCCTCGCCGTGCAGTGCCGCCCCGACGCGAACTGTTCCTTGGCCTCCATCGCCCCCGTTGTCGTGCCATGACACGCTCTGCTCGCCATAGACAAGGAGGGATGACCTCCCCTTGGGTTTCTGTGATCTCCCCGTCGCGGACAAGCTCTGTGCCATCGGCACCGCGGCCAACTTCGCCACCAACCCGGGCGAGGCCATCGGCAACTGGCTGGCCAAGAGCGCCGGTGAACTCGCCGCGGCCGCAGCCGACCTGGCCGCCGAGGCGGTCAACACCACCACCAGGGTCGACTTGAATGCCGGATGGTTCCGTGCCAACTACGAGATGATCCTGCCAATCGGCCTGATCGTCCTCGTCGCCACGTTCTGCGCCCAGCTCGCGCGGGCCGCGATCCGCCGCGACGGTCAGGCCCTCACCCAGGCATTCACCGGCACCGCCACCGGCGTGCTGTTCGCCTCTACCGCGATCGCCTTCACAACCGTTGCCGTCGAAGTGGTCGATGCCGTATCCGACGGACTGTTCCAGGCCGCTGGCCTGGACATCGCGGCAGCGGTACGACGCGTCGTCAAGGTAGGCCAGATCGGCCTCCTGCCCGGCCTGGGCTGGCTTGTCGCGGTCTTCGCCGGCATCGGCGCCGCGATCGGTGCCCTCCTCTACTGGTGCGTGATGTTGGTCCGCAAGGTCGGCATCCTCGTCATGGTCACCCTCGCCATCTTCGCCGGGGCCGGCGGCGGCTGGGAGACCGCCCGCCGCTGGCGCAAGGGTTGGATCGAAGCCACCGCCACCCTCGTCGTCTCCAAACTGCTCATGACCGTCATCTTCGTCCTGGGCATCGCGGCAATAGGAAAGACCGAGGCCAGGGACGGTATTGCCGCCCTCGCCGACGTCATGGCGGGCATCGTCGTCCTGTCGCTCGTCCTGCTGTGCCCGTACGCGACGTTCAAGTTCGTGCACTGGGCCGCTTCCGAAGGCTCGGACGCCGAAACGCTGCATCGTTCCGGCGGAGCCGGCGCCCGGATCGCCAGGCAGCATGCCGAGCGCGGGGTCAGGAAGGCAGCCGCGATGGCTGCCATCGGCGGTGCCGCAGCAGGAGCCGGCGCCGCGCCGCAGGGCCCAGACATGCTTCCTGGCGGCAGCGGATTCCCCGGTGACATCGCATCCAGCTCAGCCGGCGCAGGCGAGGGCCAGGACAGTTCCCAGTGCGGCAGGTCCGGTGCGGCTGCGGGAGGCGGTGCAGGAGAGTCCGGTCCGGAAAAGGACGTACAGCCCCCGTCGGCCAGTGTCCCCGACGACCCCGGCGGCCAGACAGGCGGCAACCCGGATGCGGGCGGCCCCGGGGCAGGTGTCGCGTCCCGCCAGCCCAGCGGACGGCGGTCAGTCCCGCCGACCACAACCCCGCCACCACAGGGCGCCCCGCCAGCCCCCGGCCCGCAGACCGCCGGGAGCAGCGGCACGTCATCCTCTCCGCCTCCGACCGGCTTCTGACCATCTGACCGAATCCCCCGGGGGCGGGACGCGCTCCGCTCATCCCCTCCCGCCCCCGGGACTTCGCCCGCGAGCCTTGGACCAGCCCCGTTTGTCTGATCTCTACGTCGTCCCGATCACGGTCAAATTCCCGCACCGCTCCCGTCGAGGTGTCCTCCTCGGCCTCTCCCTCCCGCAACTCGTCCTCGTCTCCTGCACACTGGCGCTGCTGCTGGTGACACTCACCTCCACCGGACTGCTCGGCGCCATCGCGCTCACTCCGCTGTGGGCGGTGATCGCCGCGCTCGTCGTGATCCGCCGTCACGGCCGCTCCCTGATCGACTGGGCACCGATCGTCGCCCGCTACACGCACCGCCGCCTCAGCGGGCAGATCCTCTACCTTGCCCGTCCCGTCACCCGACCCCGGCAGGACGGCGTCCTCCATCTGCCCGGCACCGCCGCTTCCCTCAAGGTGGTTACCCCTGGCGACTCCGCGAACGGCGCTGCAGCCGTGCACGACCCGCATCAGCGAACCCTGACCGCCATCGCCCGCGTCAGCAGCCGTGCCTTCGCCCTCCTCGACCCTGCGGCCCAGAACCACAACGTGGGCAGTTGGGGACGCGCGCTGGCCAGCGTCGCCCGCACCGGGCACATCGTCACCGTGCAGGTGCTTGAGCGCACCGTTCCCGACAGCGGCGACACCCTCACCCGGCACTGGACGCAGAACGGCCGGCCCCAGACACCCGTCGCCGGACAGATCTACTCCGAACTGGTCACCTCCGCCGGCCCCGCCGCCGCCCCACACGAGACCTATCTCGCCATCTCCCTCGACCTCAAGGCCGCCAAGCGATTGACCTCGCAGGCCGGGGGCGGTCTCCCGGGCGCGTTCACCGTCATGGCGCAGACCACCGCCTCCGTCGCCCAGGCCGCCCGCAACGCCGGACTCGTGATCACTGGGTGGCTGAGCGCCCGGGAGATCGCCGCGGTCATCCGCACCGCATACGACCCCGGGGCGCTCGCGGCGATCCAGCAGTGGTCCGCAACTGGCCGCGCCGAGGCCGACCCCGCAGCAGCCGGGCCCGTGGTCCAGGTCGAGGAGTACGACCGGCTCGCGACCGACACCGCCCGCCACGCCACGTACTGGGTGGAGAACTGGCCGCGCACCGAGATGAGGGCCGGGTTCCTCCACTCGATCATGTTCACCGCCGGCGTCCGCCGCAGCCTGTCCCTCATCTACGTGCCACAGGGGTTGGAGTCAGCTCTGCGGGACGTCCAGCGCAAGAAGGCCCAGATCATCGCCGACGCCAACGAACGCGCCCGCCGCGGCCAGGTCGACAGCGAGGAAGACTCCGTCGAGTACGCCGACGTCAAGCAACGCGAACGCCAGCTGATCGCCGGGCACGCCGACGTCGCCCTGACCGGCCTGGTCACCGTCACCGCCAACACCGACACGCTCCTCGACGCGGCCTGCGCGCAGATCGAGACGGCCGCGGTCACCGCCGGCATCGACCTGCGCCGCCTCCTCTACCAGCAGTCCGATGCCTTCACTCTCGCCGCGCTTCCCCTCGCCCGCACCGCTCTGTGAGCCACCCCCTCAGCGACCGCCCCCTGCCCCCACACGGCGACAGGAAGGAACCCATCCAGTTGACCTCTCGTACGCATCCGGACGACGCGCACCCCTACCTCCGGGCCGCGAGCGCCGGAGTCCGCCATCACACACGTGCCCTGGTCCGCTCAGCACCCGCCACCCCCGTACCGGTGGACCGCGTACACCTCGACGTACTGCATGCCCACCTCACCGCCCTGCACCAGCTCCTCGACCAGCTCGCCGGAACGACCCGCCCTGCGCACCCCGCCGCGGGCCAGCACCTCTCCACCGCGCACACCCGACTGTGGCAGGCCGGCACCGAGGTGCACTCCGCCTTCCACCTCCTTCCCGCCCTCCCCGCCACCCCGGCAGACAGCACCGAATGCCCCCCGGAGCGGCTCCCGGAGGGGCCACCGGTGCTGACCATCTGCCAACGCCACCTGGCCGCAGGACACATGGTGCGCCGCAGGACGACCCCCACCGACCTCAACCGCCCGCACACCACCGCATGCGTGCGGTGAGCACCACTCGCCGGATCGAGGGCCGCTGGTGAGTCACCGGCCCGCCCGCCGCACCTCCGCCAGCCACCTGTTCATCCCGCACGACACAGACCAGACCAGCCGCAGGGCAGCCCGCCGTCGGCTCGTCGAAGCAACCACCAAGGCCCGCGCCGAAGCGACCAGCCACCCCGCACGCGCCGTCCCCGCCGAGCACGCAGCACCCGCCGCCCTCTACCCGCCGAGCGGACGCCCCGGACCCGCCTCCGCCCGTGGGAACCGACTGCGCCTGCCGGTCCATCGCATGACCACCGCCATCGCCGCCTGCGCGTACCCGTTCCTCGCCGAAGGCGGACTCGGCGCCGAGGGCATCTACATCGGCCGCGACGTCCACGCCGAAGCATCCTTCGTCTTCGACCCCTTCGCGCTGTACGGCAAGGTCGAGGGCTTCACCAACCCCAACCTCCTGCTCGCCGGCGTGATCGGCCAGGGCAAGAGCGCACTCGCCAAGAGCTTCGCCCTCCGCTCGATCGCCTTCGGCTACCGCGTCTATGTCCCGTGCGACCCCAAGGGCGAGTGGACGCCGGTCGCCAACGCCCTGGGCGGCACCTCCGTCGCCCTGGGCCCCGGACTGCCGGGCAGGCTGAACCCACTGGACGCGGCCCCTCGGCCCGCCTCCGTCACCGAGGCCGACTGGGTCGGGGAGACCCGCAAGCGCCGCCTTCTCCTTCTCGGATCGCTGGCCCGGACCGTCCTCGGCCGGGACCTGCAGCCGATGGAGCACACCGCCCTCGACATCGCCCTCGACAGCGTCGTCACCCACGCCGTCGAAACCGGCAAGACCCCGCTCCTCGGCGATGTCGCCACCACGCTCAACAACCCCACCGCGCTCGACGAAGCCGCCGGGATGATGTCTGGGCGCCTCGGGGAAGCAGCCCGCGACCTCGCGCACGCCATGCGCCGTCTGGTCCACGGAGATCTCGCGGGCATGTTCGACGCCCCCTCCACCGTGGCCTTCGACCCCAACTCACCGATGCTCACCATCGACCTGTCCCGGCTCGGTGGCTCCGGCGACGACACCGCCCTCGTCCTCGCCATGGCCTGCGCCTCCGCGTGGATGGAGTCAGCCCTCACCGACCCGAAGAGTGGCCGGCGCTGGATCGTCTACGACGAGGCATGGCGCCTGATGCGCCATCCCGGACTGCTGCAGCGCATGCAAGCACAGTGGAAGCTCTCCCGTGGCTTGGGCATCGCGAACCTCATGGTCATCCACCGGCTGTCCGACCTGCTCACCGCGGGCGACGTCGGATCGCAGGGCCGTGCCCTCGCCGAGGGCCTACTGGCGGACTGCTCCACTCGCATCGTCTACCGCCAAGAGACCGACCAACTCCACGCCGCAGCCTCCCTGCTGGGACTGACCACGGTCGAGACCGACGCTATCGCCCACCTCAACCGAGGAAGGGGCCTGTGGAAGGTTGCCGGCCGGTCATTCGTCGTCCAGCACCTCCTCCACCCGCACGAACTGGCTCTGTTCGACACCGATGCGCGCATGCACTGACACGACGTCGCCGACCAACTCGGCCATGCTCGCCCCGCCCTGGCTTCATCCCGTACCCGCTGACCATCCATTTCGGAGCACGTCATCCTCCTGCACTTGCGCACTCGCCGCACCGGCTGGCTCCTCACCGCCGTCGTGTCCGTCGCGCTGACCACCACGGCCTGCGGCTCCTCCAGCACCACCACCGGCACCTCGGCCCGAGCCACCCACAGCGTCTCCCCCACGCCGACCGCAGCCCCTGCGCTGACGAAGCAGGAGGCTCTCGCCCAGATAGCCCACTACTCCGAGATCAATAACAGGGCGAACGCGCGCTACGACCGCCGACTGCTCGACACCGTCGAGGACGGCTCGCTGTATGCCATGTCGGTCGCGGACTACAAGCAAGACGAGAGCCTGCACAAGGCCGACCGCAGAAAGTACAAGCCTTGGTCATACGACCTGGATGCCACCAACGTATACATCCCCCGCTTCGCCTCCGGCCGACATCGATGGTTCGCCGCTGTCACCTACAGCGGCAAGAACGACCGGTACGCCCGCGTGCTGATCATGGCCGAGCAGGCCAAGAGCCGACAGTGGGAGATGGTTGCGGCTGTCGACCTCGACGACAAGAAGCAGCTCCCGAAGATCGCTCTCGACTCCGACGGCTATGCCACCGCCCTCGAGGCCGCTTCTGCCGAGAACGTCGCCGTCCCGGTCAATGTGCTGCGCGCGGCCGTCGGCGACAACTTCTCCACCGGCGGCGATGTCACCGGACGGAAGGTCTTCACCCCCTCCGCGGCGTCCGACAGGCAGGTCAAGGCGCACGACAGCACGATCCACAAGTTCGGCGACCACGGCACCACCGTGTTCTCCGCCGCGACTTCACCGTTCACGGACAGCTACGCCCTCAAGACCGCCGACGGCAGCGCTCTGGTCGTCTTCGCACACACGCACATCCAGCACGACGCGGTCTCGTATCCCGGGTTGAAGATCGTGCCGGAGAAGAAAGAGCGTGCCTGGCTCGGCACCACAAACAGCCCGTCCTTCACGTACACGTTCACCTGCTCCGACATCGCCACCGCCCCCACCACGCCGGGCAAGGCAACGCTGCTCGGCTACACCTGCCGCCGCACCGACGCCCACAGCGTGACCACCTCCTCGTGACTGGTATCGCCCAGACGATGCACGAGATGAGTACCCCCTGCACATAATCGAGTTCACCCACGCCCTCGCCGACCGCCTGCCCGGCTGGCGGCCCTCCCCGGTCACGGTGGCCATCACCGACGACCCCGCCAGCAACCGGATCTGGGACAGCGGCCCCCTGCCGTATGCCGCCTTCGAAACGGGCGACGTCCAGCGCAGCGTGATCACGCACCACTGGGGCCTGCAGCTGTATGTCATGCACCGCCCCCACCGTATGGACGAGTACCTGGTGCTGCCGATGCTGCCTGCCAACACCAGCCACCAGCACGTCCAGGGCCTCAGAGCCCCACGCGGCATCGCGGTGCCCGCCGACCCCGCCCGTGCCGCGCCCCTGCTGCACCATCGGCTACTGGCCGGCTACCGCTTCGCTTCCCTCATCCCGATCCGGCGCAGCAGTCCCGGTCACCTCCAGGTCCACGTCGCCTTCGACACGCAGCAGCGTCCGCAGATCCGCACCGGCTACATCGGCGCCTTCAGCGAGCTGCTCGCGCACGGCGGCTTCCTGCTCGACCCCGCCACCGGCGAATGCCACCTGCCGGACACCCTCGCCGCGAAGCAGGCGAGGCGCCAATTGATCAGGAGCCTGCAACGCCTACAGCATCGCGGCTTCCACGTCATCGTGCACTCAGCCGGTGGCACTCGCTCCCAATCCGTGTTCCCTCCACGGGCCAATCCGCGCAGAGGACCGCGCCGATGCCCCAGAAGCACGATGCCTTGAACCCCGCCGCTGACCTGCAAAGGGATCCGACTCTGTCCGACCACTTCCGCGTCCGTGCCCTTTCGGAACACGGCCTTGTGGCCATCAGCGCCTTGCCCACCCTTTTGTCAACCGCAGTGCCACGTACTGCCGGCACCGCGTCCGTGGACGCCAGGCGGGATTGTGGCCGGTGAAGACATCTGGTGAACCGATCCGCATCACCCGTGGTGAGGGTGGTGAGGTCGAAGCCGCAGGACCCTACGACGCCTTCGTCGCAGAGATCCTGCGCCGAGCAGGCTTCCTGTTCGAGCCGTCTCTTCACGGCCATTGGATCCGCCTGCCGTTCGACCTCGGCCGCGCCTGGGAGAACGAGCACGCGAGCTGGGCCGCCAAAATGCTGACCGCCGCCCGCTACCCGGTGCACCTCGACCCCGATCTGTACATCTCGCGCCCCGGCCAGTCCACACCGAACTGCCGACCGGCCATGACCGCACAGGCACCGCCGACAGGACGCCGGACGCACCACTGAGCTGACCTCAGACGCCCAACACATAAGCGCCCCTGGGCACAACGTGACGCCCGCACGTCACAGCTGAAGCGCTATCCCAACTCCGCCTTGAACAAATTCACTTGAGGAGATTCCTCCATGGCAGTCCGTACGAAGTGGACCGTCGAGCATCTGTGCGGCCATGAGATCGTCCACGATCTGTCCGACCGCCCCGCCGACAGGCGGGCGGGTTTCGCCCGCTGGCTGGCCAACCGGGACTGCAGCGACTGCTGGAAGGCCTCCCGCGACGCTGACACCGTGTCCAGGGAGCAGTGGCTCGCGGCCAGGCGAGCCGAGGAGCAGGAGGCTGCCGCCGAGTGGGCGGAGAAGTTCGACATGCCACCGCTGGAAGGGGCGGAGAGGACGTTGGACTGGGGGGAGCGCTCCCGTCACCAGCTGATGGCCTCGGCTCACACCGCCCTCGTCGTCGAAGGCAGCTGGGAGGAAGCGGACTGGACGGAGCTGGAGGAAAAGGCCCGCACGATCACCCGGGCCGGATGGTGGATCGACCAGCGGGAGGCAGATGGCCCTGACCTGGTCGAACTTCTCGATGCCGCCGGCGAGTCCGACCGCGGGACGGAGAACCCGTTCCGCTGACGCGGCCGGAACATAACCAGCGAACGCCGGTTGGCCAAACCGGCGATGCTGCGGACCATTGATCCCCCGCTGTCGCCCGCTCCGCGTGGAAGGAGAACCCGCATGGCCGACCCCTCCAGGCCCCCGACCGCACCGGCCGTCGTCACACCGACGCCCGACCCGCTCACGCCCGAACGGGACATCACCCACCAGCACTTCCGGCCCGGTGAGCAGGTCGTCGTCCTCAAAGGTGTCGCCGGGAGCGGTCTGTGGGGCGACTCGATGCGCGTCGTCACCCCGTCCTGGCACACCCCTACCGACGAAAAGGGCTGGCGGCTGCGTAACCCGAACGGCGGCCGGCAGACCTACGTCACGGCCCACCCCCGCTACCTGGCCCACCTCTCCCGTCCGTGCCCGGACTGCATGATCTACGTACGGGCGCTGGGCGACTACCTCCTGCCGAAGTACCCGGCCGGTGACATCGTGGTCGACTGCGGCTGGTACACCACCACAGCTCTCGGTCAGCTCGTGCACGTCGACGACGCCCGGGGCGGCCGCTGATTCTTTCCTTGCGCCGTCCCGGACCTCTTCGGCCGTTGGCGACCGGTTCCTGACCCTTCGTACCTCCACCCGGTGCTGCGCCAGTGCGTACGGACGCCATTTCGAGGCCACTTCGGATGTCGCTGCGGCTTCGTGCCCATCGACCGCGTGCACGAGACCTACCGCCGCGTTCCCACCGGTCTTGACGAGACCATCGAAATTCCCCTCGCCGCCGATGCCATGGCTTCGCTGCAGACTGTTGGCCATCACGCCGACTGCGCCGAAGCGTTCGACAGCGACCGGCACCTGTACCGCCACCTGCCCCTCGGTGCTCTGGCCAACACCTGTGCCGCTTTGCCGGCGAGCCTCGCCACACACGTAGCTCGCTCGACGAACGGCACGCCCCGCGCCCGGCCGCAACACCTGCACCGAAGAAGTCCCGGTCACAGAGCTCGAAGCCTCAGCCTGTGCGCCTGCCCTCCACCGCCGCGCACCGCGCAACTTCCTGGCATTCACCAGTCGGCTCCGTTGCCCCTCTCCTACCTTGCAAGGAAAAATGCACGAACACGACTACGCTCCCGGCCCCCTCGCGTCATTCGCCGACGTACTCGCCGGGGAACTGCCCGGGTCCTGGAGCAGCACCTACCACCCTGCCGAGCACAAGGACGACCTCGCCGAACTCGACGACCGCGTCTGGGACATGGACCTCGTCGCCGAGTCCCTTGCCGAACACCCGCTGGAACACGGAGCCGTCCTGACCCGCGACGACGGCGCCCAGCTCGTCCTGCTCGACCGCCACGACGAGCGGGACGGCTTCCTCATCGCTGCTGTAGCCCCGCGTGATGTCCCCGGGGAGGCGTTCCGGGGGACACGGGAGCCGGACGGCGTCGCCTTGAGCGACGATCCGTTCCTGAGCGCCGAATTGGTCGCCGGTGACCTGCTGACCCGCTACGACGCCGCGCTCGCCCAGGTACGTCAGAACGCCACGGACCTGTCCCGTGAGCCTCCCGTCACACGGCCGTCCCATCCGGGGCGGGTCATTCTGACCTGGCAGGTCGACGGCAGTCTCGCCGGCGCTCCCGCGGGTGAAACGGCCGCAGCTGTCCTGATCGCCAACGGATTCGTCCACGACCGGCAGACCGGTACGTATCGGCTGAGCGGCGATGACACCGCCGCTCAGGCCCGAGCCGTCCGCAAGACCGGCGCACAGCTTGCCGCCAAGGGCATCGCCACCGCGCTTCAGCGGCCCTCGGGCCGGATCGCTCCGACGGCCGCCGCGCCAGCGGCATCGCCGCGCCAGACCCGCGCCTCTACCGCGCGGAGCCGATGAAGCAGGCGTCCGGCGCTCCCAGGCCCAGATCCACACCCCCGCCCTGAAAGCCTCAGCCCACGCTGGCGGTTGGCCTTCGCAGGGCGTGACCCCGAACGGTGGCCCCGGTACTCGCCGGGGCCGCCCTCAGACCGCACCGTCCGCCGGAGAAGACCGTAAATCCCCGCACACCATCGCCCATGTCCCGCCGTCTCCCACCGCGGCTGGCAACTGCCCTGTTCCGTCACTACCTGCGCGCCTGCATTACTACCGACCCTGTCCGAAGTGCGTCACTGGTCGGCGTACACCCCGAGAGCGCACTCGACGAGGCCCGACGGATCGACCACTGCCCTCACCGCTGACCTCGGCCCCGCTCAGGAGCACTATGTCCCGCACCGACCAGAAGACGTACGCCGATTCCCTCGCCGACAGCATCGGACGCCAGCTCAGGGACCTCACCGAGTACCTCGCCCAGCCCGGCCTCCCGCCAGAGGCAGCCACCCAGGCTCTCGCACGTGTGCTCGACCCCGACGAGGGGATCCTCGGCCGTTTCACTGTTCTCGTGGCCACCGGCAGCGTCTTCGCCCAGGCCCAGGCCGAACGCGGCACCCTGTCGGCAGAGGTGTGGCTCGCCCTCGGCCGTGCCGCGAACAGACTCCATGACATCGGCCTGGACCTCGACGGGGCCGAGGCCCTCACCGAATTCGGCACACGGTGCGCCACCACCGCGAAGCCCCCGACTGCTGCCCCTCTTGTCGTACGGCGGCGCCGGTGAAGAGGAAGCACTGGCAGGGCTGGGGAGCGGACGAGCAGGCGGAACAGCACTACCTCATCGAGCCCCGTTCCCTCGCCGGCGGCGGCGACCTGAGGCACGTCTCGGAGTTTCTGCGTGCCTGCGGATGGCAGGACAAGTCCAGGCGCAACGGCCCACTCGTGCTCGACAGCCCAGACCGCACTGTCCGGGTCGGCTTCAACCCCTATGTTCAGCCAGGCGGCTGGACGATCCACAGCAAGGCCACCGCTCGCCAGAGCGAATGGACGGTGACCCTGGGCCGGTACACACCGGTAGAGATCATCGCCGGACTCACCGACGCTCTCGCCCGTCCTCCCTCCGCGCACGCTCCCAACGTCTGGGCTCCGCTGCAGGAACAGCGCTGGGAGACCACCCACGACACGGAGCGCTTCACCGCACAGAGCCCTGACGGGACGGCATGGATGCAGTTCCGCAAGGACCAGGATGGTCACGCCATGTGGTGGTCCGGAGCACGTGACCAGCAGGGCACCGGCTGGACCGCGGCATTCACCGCCTCCACCCCCATGCACCTCGTCCAAGCTTTCGCCGCGGCGCTCGCCAACCCCGACCCCGTGATGCGGCCCCGCGGCCGAGTCCCGCACAGTTCGCGGATCCGCACCACCTCCGTCTCCGTTCTCCCCTCTCAGCTCAGCGCCTGGCAACAGGCCCGCATCTCCGCCGCCTGGGCCCGCAAACGGTCAGCCGGCCCGTCCCGCGCCACAACCCGCCCCCACCCTGGCGTCAAACAGGCCCGCGCTCGCCGCTGACCAGGTCGGACCGTTCCAAGGAGCCTCGTGCCCGTACCGACCTCTCACGACATCCACAACACCGCCGGGGCTCTGTCCCGGCTCACCGAGTACCTGCGCAACGAGGACCTCGACCCCTGCGAGGTGCTCGCTCTGGTCGAGCCGCTGCTGGACGAGTACACCGGCACCCCCGTCCAGCTCGGCGATACTCTGCGCGCCCTCGCCCGCGCCGTGGCCGACCACCCGGACACCCCGCGCTCCCCCAATCTGCGCATGCTCGTCGCGCAACTGCGCACCGCCGCGTGGGAGCAGACCGACCGGCACGTCCTCCACTATGTTCTCGACGACCTGCGCATCCTCCTCGTGAACACCTCGCCGAGCGCCCCGGAGTGCCGCCGATGCCGGTAGACGAACGGCAACTCGCCACATTCGCCGACAAGCATGCCTGGCAGATTCCGTTCGACACCAGTCCCCGCTACCTCGTCGGCCCCGGTGATGCGCGCCACGTCACCCACGGCCTCGCCGCCGTCGGATGGACCCTCGCATCCGACCCCCTGAGCGCAGAGATCGTTCTGCAAAGCCCCGACCGCCGTTACAGCCTGCAGTTCGACCCGCAGTCCGCCACCTTCGCCTGGTGGCGCCTGCGGAGCAAACCCACCGACGCGGAACCGGACTGGTATGCCGAGTTCGGCGAACTCGTCCCCGCCGAGATCCTGGCCGGCGTCACCGACGCCCTCGTCCGCCCGACGCGCACCGAGTCTCCGGATCCCTGGCAGACGCTGTCCTCGGCTGGCTGGCTGCTCGACGCGCAGAACAGTGCCCGCTCGCCGGACACCATGTGCCAGATCCAGCTGCGTTCCCTCGGGGAGCGGGACACACCGTCCTGGCACATCCAGACGTACGAGCACGACCAGGGCCGTCCCACGGGCCCCCGGATCTGGCACGCCTGGTTCGACCACCACACACCCACTCACCTGGTCAGCGCGTTCATCACCGCGCTCGCTGACACCGCACCGCTGCAGCGCAGCATGTCCGACCGCATCGCCCACTACAGCGCCGTACAGGAGCAGAGCACACTGACCCCGCAGCAGGTGGCCGACGCGCACACCAGCCGTCTCGGCGCTCTCCGCACCCAGGCACGCGCCGCTCGCCGCCGTCAACGGACGGTCGCCGACAAAGCTCTGGCGCCGCCGCCCACGACCTCAGCATCTCCCCTCCGACGCTGACCAGTCGGCCATAGCAGGCTCAAGTTCACGCTTCTCGCAAGGAACCCAACATTTCCACACCCGCCGACTCCCACCGCGCGCTGCTCGACAGCCTCGACCGCTTCCTGCGCGACAGCCAGAGGATCCTCCACTCCTGGAACGTGTACTCCGACCAGCACACCGACCTCGACGGCTGGCCCTACGACGATGACTCCTATGGCCGGCGCGCAAGCCTTCGCGACACCGCCACGGCCGAGGCGTTCGAGAAGGTCCGCGACAGTGCGCACTATCTCTTGGCCACCGCTCAGATCCAGCTCACGCGACTGCCTGCCCACACGGTGCAGAGCCGCTGGGTGTGGCAGCTCATCGTTTTGCACGGGGCACTCGATCGCCTTGATGCCTTGCATGAGCGGTGGTTGCAGACCTGCAACAGCCTCCCCGCTGACGCCCGCCCCGGCACCGAGGCGTTCGACCACGCCCTCGCCACCTATCACGCCGAAGCGTGGAATTCCCTCGACGACTGGGCTACCCACGGCCACGTCATCCGCGACATCAACGCTGCCGCCCGACACGCCCCCTCGCCCCTGGCCCCGGCGCCGACCGTGACTGCAGCTCCCTGGACCGGCCAGGTCGGCAAGGTACGGAACTGATGGTGTCCAAGGCTCCCGAGACCCTGGAGATCGGCTTCGTCGCCCCCCGCGTCACCTGGTCGGCGTGGGCGATCCCGCATGTGTCACCGTCCCCCTGCATCACGTTTGCGACTGGAGCCAAAGTCACGACCTCTTGATGCCACGCGTCGTCCTCGCCAGCCTCGGCCGCACCGGCCGATCTCCCCGCCCTCGACCGAGAGCGCACACTGTCTTTGCCTCCTCCCACTAACAACTCCTCCGACGGGTACGACATCGCCTTCCGCCTCCTTCTCGGAGTGCTCGCGGTCGTCATCCCCCTGTCCCAACTCACCTGGCTATCGGGCAATGTCACCGCCTGGCTGACCGGCCACGACTGGGCCCCCTACCAGCCGACCGCCGCTCTGCTGCATCCCGACCAGTTATGGCCACAGACCGGCGAAACGTCCCTGCTGATCGGCGCTCGGATCGTCCCGATCACAGCGCTGCTCGCACTCGGCGCCGCAGCTGGTGTCCTGTTCTCCCGCCACAAGAACCGCAGCGGCAGCCGGAAGAAGATCGCCGGGATGGCCAGGCCGAAGGACATCGAACCCTTGCTGGCCAAGGCGATCACCGCGAAGGCCCGCTCCCTGCGCCCAAGTCTGAAGACCGCCAAGCACATCGACGCGAAGGACACCGGCATCCTCCTCGGCAACCTGCAGGGGACCCGGCACGAGATCCGCATGGGGTACGAGGACGTCGCCGTCGCGATCATGGCACCACGCTCCGGCAAGACCACCAGCCTCGCAATCCCGTCCATCCTCGCTGCCCCGGGTCCGGTGCTGCTCACCTCGAACAAGGCCGCGGGCGATGCCTTCACCGCAACGATCGACGCGCGGGCGAAGGTCGGCCGGACATGGTCGATGGACCCGCAGCAGATCGCGCACGCCGCCCGCCGGATGTGGTGGAACCCGCTCGCCGACGCCAAGACCCTGGACGGCGCCGGCCGATTGGCCGGCCACTTCCTCGCCGCGTCCGTGGACGCGAGCCAACAGGGCGACTTCTGGTCCAAGGCGGGATCGAACATCCTGTCCCAACTTTTCCTTGCCGCCGCCCTCGACGAACGCCCGATCACCGACGTCATGCAGTGGCTCGCCTTCCCCGCCGACCGCACCCCGCTCGACATCCTCCGCGACCACGAATTCACCGCCGTCGCCGCACAGCTCAAGGGAACTGTGGAAGGGCCGCCAGAGACGAGGGACGGCATCTACGAGACGGCCCGCCAATACGCCGCCGCACTGCTGAACAGCGAGATCTCCGCGTGGGTCACTCCGCAAGAGGATGTCTCCGAGTTCCGTCCGTCGCGGTTCGTCGCCTCCACGGACACGCTCTACCTGCTGTCGAAGGACGGCGGCGGAGGCGCATCCGCGTTGATCGCAGCGTGCGCGGATTCCGTGATGCGGGCCGCGACCGCCCAAGCCGAACGCGCCGGTGGACGGCTCGACCCGCCGATGCTCGCGATCCTCGACGAAGCCGCCAACGTCTGCAAGATCAGTGATCTCCCGGACCTGTACTCGCACCTGGGATCACGCGGGATCATCCCGATCACCATCCTCCAGTCGTACCGCCAGGGCCAGAAGGTCTGGGGTGACGCAGGCATGGACGCCATGTGGTCTGCCTCGACAGTGAAGGTCATCGGCTCCGGCATCGACGACCCTGACTTCGCCGACAAGCTCTCCCGACTGATCGGCGACCACGACGTCGAGACCACCTCCACCTCCCACTCCGAGTCCGGCAAGTCCACCAGTGTGTCGATGCGGCAGGAGCGGATCCTGCCCGCCGACGCGATCCGCGCTCTGCCCAAGGGCACCGCGCTGTGCTTCGCCACCGGTCTGCGCGCCGCCATGCTCGACCTGCGCCCCTGGTACCTGGAGCCCGGCGCCGACGAGCTGTCCGCCGCCTCCGCCCGCGCCTCGAAGGCCATCACCACCCGCGCCGTCGCCAAGCACGCACCCCACCAGGACAGCTACGGCACCGCTGCCTGACCCGGCCACGGCACACGCCGGCTCGCACCCACCGTCCTCGATTCTCCAGAGCCACGCCCGCACGCCCTACCCATCCGCCGCCCCGCACTCATCAACGCCCGCATCACCCATCACTGTCGGGCCGTGCCCCACCCTCCCCTCTTCAAGGACCCATCATTTCCGAACTTCCCATTTTCCGGGCAATCTCACTAGGCGCCGGAATTCAGTCCAGCGCCATGCTCGCCCTGTCAGCGGAAGGCGCTTTGCCGAAGGTCGACTATGCCATTTTCGCCGATACAGGCTGGGAGCCGAAGGCCGTATATTCCCACCTGGAGCGCCTGGAACGTAAGATAGCCGAACCCGCAGGTATACCCATCCTCCGCGTCTCCTCCGGAAACATTCGCAAGGACGCCCTGGACCCGGAGCATCGCTTCGCCTCCATGCCTCTCCACATCCTCAACGAGGATGGCAGACCTGGGATGTCACGGCGCCAATACACAGGCGAATACAAAATAAAACCGATCAAGAAAAAGGTCCGGGAACTCCTCGGCTACCCATATCCGGCACGCGTCCCCAGGGGGATTTTTGTCGAACAGTGGGTCGGCATCTCCACGGACGAATTCCATCGAGCCAAGGACGCCGACGTGAAGTACATGCGCAACCGGCATCCGCTCATCGACATGGGCTGGTCACGGTCCGACTGCATCCACTACCTGACATCGCTCGGCCTGGCCGACACACCGAAGTCGAGCTGCCTCGGATGCCCATTCCACGGAAACGCCCAATGGCGCCACATCCGCGACAACTCCCCGGAGGAGTGGGAGGACGTGGTGGCCTTCGACGCTGCCATCCGCAAGGGAAACGCCCGTGCAAACGCCACCGGCAACAAGCTGCTCGGCAAGGCGTTCCTCCATCGCTCCCGCATCCCACTCGGCCAGGCCCCGATCGACCGTGTCACCACCGCCGAGTGGGCGGCGATGCAGCGGGAACTCGCTGACGCCGTACCGGATCCGGAGGAGCTGGAGCAGGGGGTCGTCGACGGCTGCTCGCCCTGGGCGTGCCGTGGTGAAGTCGCACCAGTGCAGGACGACTTCGGGCTCACGTCTTGACCGTTGTGGACCTGTTCGCGGGACCGGGCGGATGGAGCCACGCACTCAACGTCCTCGGCGTACGGGACGTCGGATTGGAATGGGACGTGTGGGCCTGCAAGACCCGTGCCGCGGCCGGTCAGTTGACCATTCGCACGGACGTGGCCGTGTATCCCGTGTGGCCATTCCTCGGGCGGACCGTCGGACTCATCGGGAGCCCGCCGTGCCAGGCATGGTCAATGGCCGGCAAGCGCCTCGGGCTGCTGGACCAGCCCCTCGTGCACCAAGCTGTCGCCGACCTTGCTGCCGGACGCGACACCCGCGCCAAGCTGCTCGGCGCCTGCCGGGACAAGCGCAGTCTGCTCGCCGCCGAACCCATGCGCTATCTCCATGCCCTTCACCAGGCAGGCGAACCGGAGTGGGTCGCTCTGGAGGAAGTGCCCGATGTCCTGCCCCTGTGGCAGCAGTACGCGGCTGTCCTCCGCCACTGGGGATTCTCCGTGTGGACCGGCATCCTCAACGCCGCCGACTACGGCGTACCGCAGACGAGAAGGCGCGCGATCCTGCTCGCCTCCCGCGTGCGCACGGCACAACCGCCGTCGCCCACCCACTCCCAAACCGCCGAACCCGAGTCGCTGTTCGGGCCGGGCCGCGCGCGCTGGGTCAGCATGGCCCAGGCTCTCGGCTGGGGCGCCACCGACCGCCCGGTGCCGACCGTCTGCGCCGGCGGAGGCCCCGGCGGGGGCCCCGAACCCTTTCCCTCCGGCTCCCGCCGGGCCCTCGCCACCGCCCGCGACCGCGGCAACTGGCAATCCCAGCCCGGTGCATACGTGGTCCTCGAACCGCAGGCCCGCGGGGTGGGCTGGACCGCTCGGCACGGCACCCGCGCCGCCACCCCGGCCCACGCGCCAGCGCCCACATTCACCAGCAAGGCCGCCCACTGGAAGTGGTCCCTGCGCAGCAACAACCAGGCCAACGCCACCGTCCGCAGCGTCCATGAACCGGCCGGGACGCTGCTTTTCGGGCACCGCGCCAATGAACGCACCTGGATCGCCGAACCGGCCGACAGCACACGGAAGGAGGCACAGGCCATGCCGGAGCCGATCCGGATCACCGCCCGCGAGGCCGGCATCCTGCAGACCTTTCCCGCCGACTACCCCTGGGCCGGGAACAAGGGCCAGCAGTTCTCACAGATCGGCAACGCCGTGCCCCCGCTCCTCGCGGCCCACCTCCTCTCCCCACACCTTCACATCACCCTCGACCTCGACGTCTTCACCCTGGCCGCCTGATGCTCCGCACCCCTGCCCACGACAAGGACGACGACCTCGGCAGTCTGCCCAGCCCGCATCCACCACAGCCCGTGCACTACGCCGAACAGGCCTTCCTCGGCGCGCTCCTGCTCGAACCCCACCGCCTCGACGATGTCACCGGGATCGAGCCCGCCTCGTTCTTTGCCCCCGCGCACGGTGCCCTGTTCACCGCGATCCGCACGTTGCCGGCCCCCGACCCGGTCCAGCACGCACAGACCACCAGCTGGCTGAACGCGGTACTCGCTGCCGCCTGTCGGCAGAACCGCGGACTGACCGCCTCCTACCTGCACACACTGATCCAGATCTGCCCGTCACCCAGCCACGCGTCCGCGTACGCGCGGATCATCGAGAGCGGACATGCCCGCCGTACCCTGCGTGCCCACGCCCAGCGCCTCACCCAGACCGCAGCAGACCTCACGCTCCCGCACCCCGTGCCCACCACCCTCGCCACAGCAGACACCCTCGCCGCAGCCGTGGAGGCCATCGCCGCACGGTTCCCGCCGCGCTCCGCCCTGCTGCCCCGCACCCCCACACCCCCACCGGTCACTGCCACCGACAACGCCGAGGAGGCGGCCGAAGAAGAGCGGCAGCTGCTCGCAACCTCAACGGCACACCCCATCAGCGTCGAGGAGATGCGGTGGCTGACCGCCGACGACTTCACACAGCCCCTGCACGCCGGACTGTGGCAGTGCCTGACTGCTCTGACCCGGCGCCGTACCCCCGTCGACCCGGTCACCCTCCTGTGGGAGGCCCAGCAGCGCGGCCTCCTTGCATCCGGCACCGAGCCTGCCGACCTGCTCGATGTCCTCGCAGCCTCGCCCGGCTCCCCCCAGCACTGGGGCGAACGGATCCTCCGACGCTCCCTCCTCGCGATCGCGCAGCACGTGGGCCAACGCATCGAGGCGTTCGCCGACGACCCGGCAATCACCCCGCATCAACTCGTCATCGCAAGCCGCCGCGCACTCGCCGACCTGTCCACCGTGCGCACCCGCTGGCACCACACCACCTCACCCGCACCACCGACCACGCCCCCACACACCAGGGCCGCAACCCCTTCCCAGGCCGGCCCACCGCGGACCACAACTCCCTATGCAGCGCATATCTCCCGCTGGCCTTGAACCAACCCGCAGGTGACCGGGCTTGAAAAGGTTCAGCCACCGGCAGAAACGAGCACCCCTTCGTGATCACCCCCTTCGCCAAGGCGCACATCCGCCTCGACAGCCACCCCACGCACAGCGCCGTGATCGCCACGATCAGCGGCCCCGCCCAGGAGCAGGCTCGCACTTTGCTGAGCACCCGCGGCTTCGAGGCTATCGACGACGACACTCTGGTCATGGCCCGCATCGACCATGAGGAGCCGTACTGGGCCGAGGAGGCCGCACTGACTCTGACCGAAGAGGGCTTCACCACCGAGGTCACCACCCGGCTGCGCGCCGCGATCGACAAGGAGCAGCCCCAGGGCACGAATCCGATGTCCTGGCGCATCCACGCAGAGGCCCGGGATGCCTCGAACGAGGCTCAGAAGATCTACGACGACATCCGCCACGGGCGGCTCATCATCCACGCCCACGCCGACGACAACGGCACCACCGTCGCCATAGGCACCTACCGCGACAACACCGGGAGCGTCTACCTGCGCGGCGAGAACCACCTGCGGCAGATCGCCGACACCTTCTCCTCACCCGCCCAGGCCCTCACTGCATTCGAACGTCTACACGGAGATGCTCTGCGCCCCGGCCCCGCACCCCTCACGAGCACCGAGCACGCCGCCGCCCAAGCCCGCACTCTGCCAGGCACACCGGCTGCAAACCCCGAACCGACCGTCCAAGAAACGGAGATCGTGCCCGCCTACGCTGCCGACGCCGGTGACCATGACATCATCCTCGACCAGTTCCTCACCACGCACGGCGATTGGGACAAGTGGCACACCTTCTCCGACGACACCACCCACGCGATTCACGAATCACAGACTCTGCGCATCGAACGCGTCCACGAAGCCGACCCCCGGGACACCGCCTGGACCATGGCCGCGTACGAGACACCCGTCTCCGACCGGATGTGGCACCTCACCGCGACCGGCACCACTCCCGCCCCCGTACTCCAGATCCTGCTCCATCACCTCGCCGAAGGCGACGGATGGGACACCGCCATCGGAAGTCCCATCACCGAGAAGACTGTCACCGCCGCCACCAAGCCCCTCACCAGCGCCGGATGGAACCACACCGTCGACGGACGCTGGATCCGCTGGACGAACCCGTCCGAGGAGGTCGGCATCCAGTTCGACGCTTTCGCCGCCCAGAAGCCCAACAGCACCCTGGCCACCTGGACCATCTGGGCCGGCCCCAGCATCGACCACCCCACCTGGACCGTCACAGCGTCTCCCTACACCCCCCACTCACTGCTGGCCGACCTCGCCGACACCCTCACCCGCGCAACTGGCACCCGCCAATCCAACCCCGCCCCACGCGAGCGCGTCACGCGTCTTCGCACCACGCCAACGGCTATGCCGCCGTTGATCAGACACTCCCCAACACATCACGGCGACGCCCGACGGGCCCCCTCCGCTCACGCGGAGAGAACCGTCCACTGGCCATCTCGGGGCCGAGCTGGTTCGGGACACCTCCGCTCACGCGGAGAGAACGGCCACTGACGCACGATCCGGAAACCGGTCCGCGGGACACCTCCGCTCGCACGGAGAGAACGAGAGCTGGTCAGAGCGGACCTGCCACCCCTCCGGGACACCTCCGCTCGCGCGGAGAGAACCCCAGCTCCGTCTTAGCGGACTCAGCGGCCTTCGGGACACCTCCGCTCGCGCGGAGAGAACGAACGCCCCTGGTGACCGCCGGGGGCGTTCGCCGGGACACCTCCGCTCGCGCGGAGAGAACGTGAGCGTTCCCCGCCAACTCCCGGACGAGTCCGGGACACCTCCGCTCGCGCGGAGAGAACGACTCCGTGAAGTTGGAGTGGTCGGTCCAGAACGGGACACCTCCGCTCGCGCGGAGAGAACTCGTTCCCGCACAGGCTCACCCGGTCGGGGAGCGGGACACCTCCGCTCGCGCGGAGAGAACCGGGATGGCGGGCTGCTGCTCGACGGGCTGGGCGGGACACCTGCGCTCGCGCGGAGAGAACGCGGGCCAAAGCCTCCAGGACCTTGCCGCCCTTGGGACACCTCCGCTCGCGCGGAGAGAACCCCTTGCGGTAGGTCTCCGGCTCGCTGGTGACCGGGACACCTCAGCTCGCGCGGAGAGAACGGCGGCTCGGGCATCCTGCGCACCACCGCGTTCGGGACACCTCCGCTCGCGCGGAGAGAACCCGCCCTGGACGCCGCGCCAGGCCTCCACCACCGGGACACCTCCGCTCGCGCGGAGAGAACCCGGCCGCGGCGCCGCTGCTCGATGACAGGGGTGGGACACCTCCGCTCGCGCGGAGAGAACCGTACCGACATGCTCTGGGAGATGCTGGGGACCGGGACACCTCCGCTCGCGCGGAGAGAACTTGCTGGCCACCGGCATGACGACGTAGTACGGCGGGACACCTCCGCTCGCGCGGAGAGAACGATGCCGCCTTCAATCATCTGCACGATCTCCACGGGACACCTCCGCTCGCGCGGAGAGAACACTTCGCGACCTGCGATTCTATAGGCCCTTTGCAGTTTCTTGACTTGTGCTGGAGTGTTGGAAGGCCATGAGGGTGAGGCCGTCGAAGTCGAGGGGGTCGCGTCGTTGGGGGCCGGCGGTGTGGAGGGTGAAGCCCTGTTCGTTGGCTGCGGGGTAGGCCAGAACGGCGCTGCCGTCGGTGAGGCAGGAGGTGAGGCTGTTCCAGAGTTCGGTGCGTACGCGGGCGGAGAGCGTGCCGATGTAGAGGGTGGGGGTGACTTCGAGGAGCCAGCGGGTGAGGGCGCCGCGGAGGTGGTCGGGGACGGCGGTGGCGGAGATGACGGTCACGGCGGGCACGGTGGGGTGGGCCTTTCGTCGTCAGTCTGCGGGAGCGTGGTTGGTGCCGCCGGGGACGGGGCCGATGACGGGGTCCCAGAGGTCGACCAGTTCTTCGTCAAGTTCCTCGTCGTCGGGCCGGGTCGGGGTGTGGTTGGGGACGAGAAGGTTTTGGAGGTCCCGGACGATGCGGGGCATGAGGCGGAAGAGGCGGAGGTTGTCGCGGAAGGAGCGGCGGGCTTCTGCTTCGGGGTGGGTGGACTGGTGGAGTGAGAAGGCGAGGGGAATGGTGAGTTCGGCCTTGTAGAGGTCGGCGATGTCGTAGACGAAGGCTTGTTGGTTGCCGCTGTGAACGAAGCCGAGGGCGGGTGAGCAGCCGAGGGCGACGATTGCGGCGTGGACGATGCCGTAGAGGCAGGTGCTGGCGGCGGACAGGGCGAGGTTGACGGGGTCCTGGGTATCCCAGGCGTCGGGGTCGTAGCTGCGGCGGAAGCGCCCGATGCGGTGTTGCTGGGCGAGGAGTTTATAGAGGGCTTTGACGCGTTGGCCTTCCAGGCCGCGCAGTTGTTGGAGGGTGGCGCCGGGTGGTGCCTGGCCGGGGCCGAAGCGGTGTTCGTACATGGCGGTGGCCACGGCGAGGCGGCGGGTGTCGTCGGCCCAGGCGCGGGCCTGGTGTTCGAGCCAGGTGGTGGTGAGGGTGCCGGGGACGGTGGCGGCGTAGCAGCGGACGCCGCCCATGCCGGTGACCAGGACGGTGGTGCCGTGGCGGGCGAAGGTGGCCAGGGCGGGGGCGGTGATGGAGGTGCCGGGGCCGAGGAGGACGCAGGCGAGGGCGGCGGTGGGGAGGTAAACGGTTTCGCGGCCGCGGCGTTCGGTGGTGATCTCGGCGCGGACTCCGGTGTCGTCCTGGTGGATGCGGACGACGTCGAGGTAGAGGAAGGAGAGGCTGTCGATGACGCGGGGCAGCATGGCGACGGTGGGGGCGGCAAGACGACGGCGGCCCCCGCTGGAGGGGGCGGAGGCCGCGGGGGTGGGGGTGGTCATGCCGGGTCCGGGGCGGGGGCGATGCTGAGCAGGCCGCAGCCGTATGCCTTGCCGCGGCCGATGCCGTGCTGGAGAGCGTTGCGCAGTAGGTCGGGATCGGTGACGGTGGCGGTGCCGTCGAAGCGGACGCGGTGGTGACGGATGGTGTTGGCGGACTTGGCGGCGTCAGCCGGGCGGGTGCCGGGGCGGTCGCGGACGGCGTCGAGTGGCTGGGAGGTGAGGGTCAGGGTCTTCAGGCCGGCAGCGTCGGCCTGGCGCTGCCACCATTCGTCGGCGGCGTTGCCCCGCAGGGGGACGACGGCGGGGAGGCTGTAGAGGGCGCGGGTGGTGGCGCCGGGCTTGCGGACGGGTGAGGCGGTGCACCGGAAGTGGACGGTGCGGCCGGGCTGGAGGGCGGCGAGGAGGTCGTCGAGGGGGCGGGTGGTGAGGGTGGCGTAGTCGGCGGGGAGGCCTGCGGGGTCGGGTGGCCGGTTGGACTGCAGCAGGAGGTGGCTGCCGCGGGAGGTGTCCTCGATGCGGAAGAGGACGCCGTAATGGGTGCGGGCCGCGTCCTGGACGCCGTCGGGGAACAGGGACATGACGCGGCGGTGCAGGGAGGTGACGTGGGTGCCACCCAGTTCCTGCTGGGCCAGGCGCGAGGTGGGGCTGGGGGTGAGCCGGGTGAGCCACAGGGTCATCGGATACTCCCTTCCGCAACGGGGCGGGCTTCGGGTGTGAAGGAGGGCGAGACGTACGCGGCCAGTGCTCGCAGGTAGGCGGAGCCGTAGCCGGCGCGCCAGTCGGCGGGAATAAGGAGGGTGCGCCGGTAGAGGGGGCGGGCCCGGTAACGGCGGTGGCCGGGGGTGAAGTCGACAGGTGCATCCAGAACGGTGGAGTGCACCTGTCCGGCGTCACCTGTGCTGTGCCCTGCAGGCGTGGGGAGGGTGGTCAGAGGCTGGTCGGACAGGAAGAGCACCTCGACGGCTCGTTCTTCCTGGGCGCCTTGCGGTTCCGGGCGGGCTGCGGGGGCGGGCTGGGCGAGGGGGAGGCGGACGAGGTCGGCGTGGACGTCGGTGCTGGAGCCGATGAGGAGGGGCCCGGCCGGGGGGCAGGAGCGGCGGCCGAGGTAGAGGGGCCAGCGCGGGGAGCGCAGGGCATCGGCCCAGGTGGGAGGGGGCGGAGTGTGGTCGGGCAGGGTGAGTGCGACGGTGAAGGCGGCGTCTTCCAGGTACCAGCGAGTGCTGGTGAGGGTGGAGGTGTCGCCGGGACGGCGGCCGCCGTCGGCGGTGACGACGCTGCGCTGGCCGGACAGGCCACCGCCGACGGTGTGGAAGTCGCGCAGGCGGTTGCCGGGCCGGTCGACGCGCACGGTGAGCGTCATGTCGAGGTCGTTGAGGGGTTGGTGGCGAGGTCGGCCCAGGGCGGCGGCGAGCATGCCGGTCAGTGCGGAGCGGCTGGGGAAGGGCAGGGTGTCGCGGTCGTTGAAGTGGCTGTGCTCGCCCCAGGACTGCAGGGGGCCGGACAGGTGCAGCAGCAGACCGGGAACACGGGGGCGGTCGGCGGTGCTCACGCGACGTCGTCCTCGTCCTGCGCGGAGAGGCGGGCGGCGGCGTCGGTGATCAGCGCGTCGAGGCCGTCGGCACGCAGGCCGAGGCCGTCGGGGAGGTCCTTCAGCTCGGGGCTGGACCATCCCTGCCAGAGCAGCTGCCGGATGCCCAGGAACGCCCCGGCGGCCTGGGCGTAGGCGGCGAGGGCTTCGGCGGAGGGGACGGCGTGGCCGCCGCGGGCGGCGGGGCGTACGGGCTGTTCGAAGGCGGCGGCATAGGAGACGGGCCGGTCGGCGCGCAGGGAGAGGTGGACGAGGTGGGGCAGGGTGTGGGGGGCGGTGGAGTTCTTCTTGGCCTGGGGCACGGCCAGCACGAATGCGGTCAGGAAGGCGGTGAGCAGTTCCTGGACGTCGCTGCCGGTGCCGGCAAGGTTTGCGGCGAGTTCGCCGAGGTCGACGGTGGCGTAGCGGTAGAAGGTGCCGGCGCTGAACTCGGCGTGGCCCATGTGGGCGCTGCCGGTGGCGTCCTTCCAGGCGGAGGTGAGGTCGTCGACCGCGGTGAAGTAGTCCAGGTCGACGTCGTTCTCGTGGGTGGTCATGGCGTGGGCGGCCTGGACGGCGCCGTCGACGCCGGCGCGTTCGATCTCGGCGAGCATGCGGCCGAAGAGGTTGATGACGTCGTTGCGGCTGCGCAGCACCGCATCGATCCCGGCCTTCGGCAGCGCGGAAGCTTTCACGTCGCCGTTCTTCTTGATGTCCTTGGCTGTCGACTCCAGGATCTCGCGGTGCTCCTGGGCGTAGTCGGCCAGTTCGGACACGGCGGCTTGCGGGACGTAGACCATCGCGTTGGTCACGACACGGTTGGGGACCGGCTTCTTTGCGTCGTCGATGTCGACCTCGAACTTGCCGACGGCAGCGGCGATGTGGGCGCCAGCGCGCTCAGCGAGCGGCCGCGGCCAGTCACGGTCGGCGAGTTCGCGGGTGACGGCCTCACCGATACGGCGGGTACGCAGGGTGCTGTCACCGGAGATCCGCTCGAACTCCACGCGCACCGCCCGCTTCCAGGACTGGCTGCTCACCCTGGTGCGCAGGGCGCCGCCGTACAGGACGGTCTTGACGGAGTTGGTGTCGTCGCGGTTGAGGTTGGCGAAGGGGACGGACTGCAGGATGTGGATGTCCAGGAAACGGGGCCTTGCGGGCATGGCGGGTCCTCCGAACGGCGTGTGGTCTGTTGCCGGCTGACGCCGGTGGGGTGGGATCGGCGTGGGGTGAACAGTCAGTCGTGGGAGCCGGATGCGTCGTCGGCATCGTTATCGGTGTCGGCATGGCGGGCGGCGGCTTCCAGGGCGGCCCGGCGCAGGCGGTAGAAGTCCTGGAGCCAGCGTCGACTGATGGTCTTCGAATAGCGGGGCCAGGCTGCGAGGTCGTCCAGCAGGACTGCGAAGTCGATATCGGTGTCGCTGGTGCGCAGCAGACGGATGCTGCCGGGCAGGTGGCGATGCAGGCCGTCCAGGCTCTGCCGGGTCAGCAGGTTGAGTCGGGCCTCGGCCGTCTCCAGCCGGACGCCCGGCTGTCCGGTCCGGGCGGGGACGGCGCGCGCGAACGCGGCACCCAGGCTGTCCCGGCGCACCCGGGTCTGCCTCTCCTGCGGCGCAGGTTCCGACTCTGCCGCGTCCTCGCTCCCCGTCACCGTCCCGGTCAGCGTGTGGCCGTCGGCCGCCTGGCCGGTGTCCGGTTCCTCCTCGTCGGCGACGGTGAAGGAGTGGCGGGGGCGGTCGGCGATCAGGGCGGCCACCGTGTAGAAGGCGCGTTCCTCGGCCTCGGACCGGTTGTGTGGCAGCCATTCGGCTACCAGGCGGTGCATACCGGGTACGTCGTCCAGACCGCGGCGCAGTCCACGCCGCAGCGCGACGCGGGCGCCGGGATCCTTCGCGCAGGTCTTCTCGATGAACGCCACATACCTGCGGTAGGCGTCGAGGCGAGTCGGGGACGGTGTGGTGGTAGTCATGCGGTGGTCCTCCCGATACACAGGCCAGGGGTGGGAGTTGAGGCGTGGTCAGGGGCGGGGGCGTCGATAGCCGCCGTAGAGCTCGATGCGGGCGTCGGCGGCGGCCCGCGCACCGCGCTGGGTGTGGCAGACGGGCCGGGTCACCTGCTCATAGGCGCGCTCGGCGATCCGCTGGAACGCCGCTCGTGCGTCGGCCCGGTCCAGGCCGGCCTCAACGCGGGAGGATTCGTCGCGGTCCAGGGCGGCGAAGCGGCTCCAGAACTCGTCTTCCGCCTGCGGCCAGTACACGGCCGCCGCGCGGGCGGCCCACGCCTCGGCCTCCTTCGGCTTGGGCTCGCCGGTGTAGAGCTGGCAGGCACGGCGCACCGCGTACTCCAGGCGCCGCCCGAACATCTCCCCCATACGCCGCAGCCGCCCCACCGCGATGTGGGTGGCAGGGCTGACCTCCTCCGCACAGTCGAGGACGGGCGGGGTCAGACCGGCGACGAACTGCCGGTCCTTGGCCTGGCCGTCCTGGTCGAAGCCGAGCGCGCGCACGGCGAGCGGACGCTCAAGCGTCTCGGAGACCTCCAAGGCGTGTCCGTAGGCGAAGACCTCCGGATGCCGGGCCTGGGCAGTTCCGCCGGGCTCGATCAGGAGCAGGGCGTCGAGGTCGCGCCACAGGGCACGGCCGGCGTCCGCGGGCCGCGGATAAGGGTTGCCCTGCTGGCTGACCTGCCAGATCAGAAACGGATCGTCACGGGGAAGCCGACCGTCGCGGTAGGCCCAGGTGATGAACGCGTCCGTCACGCTGCCGCTGTCGTCTCCGGCGGACACGAGGAGCAGGGCGTGCTGGGAGACGGCCGTCAGCCGCGAGCAAGGCCCCTGCACGGCGGGCGGCGCCGCATCGGGGTCGGGCAGTTCTTCCCACTCCCACATGCAGCGGTCCTGGCTGCGGCGCACCTGCGGTTCGGGGCGGATCAGGCCGGCCAGCAGCGTCTCGAAGAGGCTGGCGCCCTCCGGGTGGTAGGACAGGGCACCGCGCAGAGGTCCGGCCTTCATGCTCGCGGTGGCAGTGCCGTTGACGGTACGGGCCGAACCGCGTCCGGAGGGCCCGTAGTAGTGCCAGGTCAGAAGGCTCAACGCGGCCTCGGCCGCCGGAATGGGCTCGGGGTCCTCATCCTGAACGTGGGTGAACCAGGCATGATTGTTGCCCGAAGGACGAGTCGGCACCAGTTTGTTGACACCGGCGGAACGCTTCGGGTCGCACTGCTCGGCCAGGCGCGGGTCCTGCATCCAGGGCCGGGTGGCGTCGAACAGGCGCATCCGGTGAGCCCACTTGTCGAAGTAGGCGGCAATACCGGCGGCAGGCAGCCGACCCGCGTCGAGGACGGTGAAGCGGCGGTCGGACCAGTCCTCGCCCGAGCCGTCGGCGGCCTCATCCAGGCCGCACACCCGCGCGGTCAGGGCGTACAAGACCCGCAACAGGGCGGCGTGGGCGGGCGGTTCGGTGATCGCGAGAGCGCTGATCTCGTGGCTGCGCTCCAGCAGTGTGCGCAGCCCGACCGACTCGGGCAGCGCCACACCGATCTTATGTGCGTCCGCCGTCCACAAGACCGGCAGCCACGGCTCTTCGCCAAGAGAGAATAGGGACACTTCGCAGATCACACTCCCGAGACGCGGGATTAGGCACAATGGTGGAGGGCTCCGCACGAGCGGAGGTGTCCCGACTGTGTGGCGAAGCCAGACTGCGGAACTCCCCCCACGCCCGCGCAGACGGGCGCCTATGGCCCTGACCCCTGAATGCTGGCACCATCAGGGGCCAGGGTCAATCATTAACCAAAGACTGTATGGCGTAGCACCAATCAGGAAAATTCACCTAAGGAATTGGGTCACACTCGTTCAATCCCGACCGCACGCGTGAACTCCACACTTTTTCCGCCGAGTTGACCGCCCCAAGGGGCTTCTTCACCGTCCCCGCTGGCCCGGGCCATAGGCAGGAGCACCAGGTCGCGCAGGTGGCTGCGGTCACGCCACGTCGGAGGCAGCACCATTCGGCCCTCCACGGGCGGGAGCCATCTCCCGGGCACCGGAACAGCGCGGGCAACGATCCGACGGACCAAGGCCTGGGACAGATTCCCCTTGCCCGGCAGGGGGAAATGGCCTTCCTCGTCGAGCGTGGTCCTGCCGTCATCCTGGGTGAAGAGCAACAGAACGCGTCCGGTGTCGGCACCCAGGCGGGTGGTGAGCAGGTCGGCGGTGACCCCAGCGGTGCCCTTGCTCAGTACGGACAGGTCACCGCACACCGCGTACGGGGAGCTGATGCCGGTCATGACCGCGAGGGTCTCTTCCGCGATCCGCTCGCCCTCACGGCGCTGGTCCAGAACTACGAGTCGGCTTGCGGCAGCTTCGGCTTCCGTGCGGCCGGCCGCGTGCAGATGGTCGACGAAGTCTTCCGCGTACACGGCGTCCACCAGTGCCTGCACGTCACCGGGAACGGCGATGCCGCTCTGGGCATTCTGCGCGAGGAGGGTGGCGGTGCGCAGTAGGAGACCGTGGTCGTAGACGTCACCCCAGGACCGTGGTGGCTGCGTGCGCCCGTCGGGCCCGACGGGTTCCAGAACGGCGAGGGCCGGGTGGTCCTCGGCCGCAGCCCATGAGGGCCGACCACTGGGCCCGCGGGCATGACGGCGTCCACGGCCGACGCGCTGCAGGAGTAGGGCGAGGGGGGCGAGATCGCTGACGATGAGGTCGAAGTCGAAGTCGAGTGACTGCTCGACGATCTGAGTGGCCACCAGAATCGATGCCGGCCGCGCGGCAGGTGTTTCATCTGCGGCCGGTTTGCCGTAGATGTGTTCGCAGGTGGTGGTGATCTCCTGTCGCAGCAGGCCCGGGAACCGTGAGTGCAGCAGCAGGATCCCGCCCTGGCGGGCCGCCAGTTCGGGGAAGGCGGCTTTCAGATCGCGATAGGTGCGTTGGGCTTCCGCGACCGTGGTGCAGCACACCAGTGCCGTGCCCCCATGCTCGGCGACCGGGGCGAGCAGGTCCCGCAGAGCACCTCTGCGTCCGCCCGGTACCGGCTTTCCTGAGGTGTCCTCGCAGTCCCAGAGCACACGGTGCAGGCTCAGGTCCACGGTACGGGGCCGACTGGTCGCGACCGGCCGAGGGCCCGTCACCGTGCCGGTGGCCGCCTCGGCGAACAGCCACCCCGGATAGGCTGGCTGGATGCGGCTGGGTTCGGTGAAACCGGCGCCCCGCCGGTAGGCGTCGACCAGTGCCGTCGCGGTGCGCCCTGTCAGGGTGGCCGACAGCAGCACCACCGGAGCCCGAAGCGCTCCGAGCCACTCCAGGAGACGGACCATGAGGATCTGCATCCACGGGCCGTACGCATGCGCCTCGTCCACGATCAACACCTTGTCCGACAGGCCGAACAGACGCAGCGCGTTGAAAGACACCGGCAGGACCGCCGTAAGTGCCTGGTCGATCGTGCCCGCGCCCAGCGGAGCCGCGAACCCGCGCTTACCGCCCTGCCGAAGCCACTGCTGCGCCTCCACCGCCGTGGCCGACGCGGCACTGAACGGCGCCTCTTCTTCAGCCTTTTCGGCCGCTGGGTCCGGCAGGACCGCATCGTGCAGGCTCCAGCTGTCCGGCGAGGTTTTCGCCTGGTCGCCGTCCATGACGGTGCTCAGCCACGCAGCAGCGTGCAACAGCAGCAGAGCCCGCTCCCCCGTCATCGCCTGCTCCGCGAAGGCGGCCACACGCGGGAACATCAGGTCCGCGGTCGCCATCGTCGGGAGCGCAAAGTACAACCCCCGGGCGCCGCAGGCCTGTCCCAGCACCGAGGCCGCGAACAAGGCCGCCTCCGTCTTCCCGTCCCCCGTCGGCGCCGTCACCAGCACCAGGCCTGAGGCTCCCTCCTTCACCACCGCAGGCAGCACCTCGGCGATGTCGCGCTGCAAGGCGTTCGGACTGAACGGGAACAGCTTGCCGAACGACAGGTCCGGTCCCGCCGGGAACTCCGCCCGCCCCAGCCGCGCTGCTGCTACCACCCCTGGAGCGGCCAGTGTGGCCCGCTCATAGTGGGCATCCAACTGCTCCGGCGTTCCCGGCCATCCGCGCCCCGGCAACAGCGGCGCGATCCAATCCACACTGCTGGCCAGCCAGTCAGCCAACACCACCAAACCATGCACTCTCACCGCGGTCGGTGCCGACAGCTCTCCCGACGGCACCGTCTCGGCGCCCACCACCCTCGCCAGCTCCTCCAGGTGCTGGCGCCGCTGCCCCTGCCAGCCCCGCGCTCCCAGCCCCTCCTGGTACTCGTCAGCCCTCGCAGCCTTCCGGGCCGGAACCACATCGGCGAAGCAACCGTGATGTCCGCCCAGCATCTGCGCCACCTGGTGCGGCAGACTCCGCGGCTGCAACCTCCTTACCGGATAACCGCGTTCGGTCAGCAACGAGATCAGAGCCCAGTGAGTCCCCTGCTCATGACGGAACTCCCGCAGCCCTTCAGCACCCGCTTTCGCCGTATAGAACCCGCCATCCACCAACTCCTTGTAGGCGGCCGGCACCTGCGCCTGAAACGGCGGCGTGGCCTTTCCGAGATCGTGAAGCCCTGCCCAGAACGCCAACACCTCCCGCGCCTGCGCCACGCTCATCCCAAGCTCCGCGGCAATACCCTCGCGCAGACGCGGATGAAACAACACGTCCCAAAGCACGCCGAACACTGCGGCGACATCCAGCAAATGACAGATCAGCGGGTACGGATACGGAAGACCCCGCTCCTTACCCCAGACCCGCGTGTCGAGCCGTCCTCCGACAAGCACCGCATCGTCGTTCATGGGGGAAGCTCTAGCATCCGCCACTGACAACAGCAGCTGACCTGTATGTTTACCCTGCTTAGCCACGCCGCGCGGTAACCTGCAGACGCAGAAGCCGTCACGACGGCACGATCTGTTCCTCAACCGATGAGATCACCACATCAGATGATCACTCGCCACCACCTTGGTAAAGAAACGACCAAGCGCTCTTAACGATGCAGGTCACGAAGCGTCGGCTCCGCGCGAGCGGAGGTGTCCCGCTGGGACATGCGGGCTGCTCCTAGGCGTACTGGTCGGCTCCGCGCGAGCGGAGGTGTCCCGTTGTTGGGGTGGCCGGCACATCGTCGTCGAGCGTCGGCTCCGCGCGAGCGGAGGTGTCCCGGCGCTCAGGACGGGCGGGAAGATCTGATCTGCGTCGGCTCCGCGCGAGCGGAGGTGTCCCGGGTCTGCCGCGGACGTCACAAGCGCTGCGCAAGTCGGCTCCGCGCGAGCGAAGGTGTCCCGCTGTGACCCATGACCCGGAGTCGCACCAACCAGTCGGCTCCGCGCGAGCGGAGGTGTCCCGGCGTGGGAGGCGGCTGGCCTGCCGCTCACCGGGTCGGCTCCGCGCGAGCGGAGGTGTCCCGACCGCGGGCCGGTTGGACGTCAGCTCGCTCACGTCGGCTCCGCGCGAGCGGAGGTGTCCCGACGAGGGCGGGGCGCCGGCCGATCGGGGTTCCGTCGGCTCCGCGCGAGCGGAGGTGTCCCGGTTCGGGTAAGTCAGGTGGGCGTGTCGGAGTCGTCGGCTCCGCGCGAGCGGAGGTGTCCCGTTCGCGGCCTGTGTCGCCCAGGAGAGCTTGGAGTCGGCTCCGCGCGAGCGGAGGTGTCCCGACCTCTTCCCACACCTGCCGCGAGCGTGGCTCGTCGGCTCCGCGCGAGCGGAGGTGTCCCGGTGGCCACTGGTGATCTCCGGGCGGGTGTAGTGTCGGCTCCGCGCGAGCGGAGGTGTCCCGACGCGCCGCGGGCGGATGGCCGGTGGCCGTACGTCGGCTCCGCGCGAGCGGAGGTGTCCCGGCGTCGACGAGCTTCACAGTGATCTCCAGCTCGTCGGCTCCGCGCGAGCGGAGGTGTCCCGGCGGCCATGGGGTCGGCCGTCTCGTAGCTGCCGTCGGCTCCGCGCGAGCGGAGGTGTCCCGCGGAAACGCTCGCCGTGCTCCTCGCACATGTCGTCGGCTCCGCGCGAGCGGAGGTGTCCCGCGGAAACGCTCGCCGTGCTCCTCGCACATGTCGTCGGCTCCGCGCGAGCGGAGGTGTCCCGCAGTAGGGGGCCCGGATGTCCAAGGGACTCACGTCGGCTCCGCGCGAGCGGAGGTGTCCCGCAGCTGCGAGCGCAGGGTCTCCGGGACGAGGAGTCGGCTCCGCGCGAGCGGAGGTGTCCCGCCGACGCCGCCCACGGACCCGAACGTGCCCACGTCGGCTCCGCGCGAGCGGAGGTGTCCCGGCCCTGTGGGACGGTGGAAAGGCGCTCATCACGTCGGCTCCGCGCGAGCGGAGGTGTCCCGCCGTGCTTCGCGCCGAGCTTCTTGAGCGAGGTGTCGGCTCCGCGCGAGCGGAGGTGTCCCGGTTATCCGGGGCTACATGCCCATCCTGTCCGAGTCGGCTCCGCGCGAGCGGAGGTGTCCCGGTCGGCTCGGACCCGGAGGAGTTCTGGGACAAGTCGGCTCCGCGCGAGCGGAGGTGTCCCGCCGCGGGACTGGCGTTCATGCAGTCCCAGGTGGTCGGCTCCGCGCGAGCGGAGGTGTCCCGACGGCGCCGACGAAGCAGGTGGCGAGCGTGGAGTCGGCTCCGCGCGAGCGGAGGTGTCCCGCGCTCCAGCGCCTTGGCCGGGCTGTTGGCGAGGTCGGCTCCGCGCGAGCGGAGGTGTCCCACCACCCGCATCACCGGCGACACCCAGTCCCGCGTCGGCTCCGCGCGAGCGGAGGTGTCCCGACGCTCGCTGACAACGAGGGGATCACCTTCGAGTCGGCTCTGCGCGAGCGGAGGTGTCCCGCTGCGGATCACGCTGGCCCCGTCGACGTCGGTGTCGGCTCCGCGCGAGCGGAGGTGTCCCGACCATGCGCACCACCGCCGCCATCGCCATGGCGTCGACTCCGCGCGAGCGGAGGTGTCCCGCCCAGCTCGACGAGCAGAAGCAGAGCGCGGACGTCGGCTCCGCGCGAGCGGAAGTGTCCCGGCGCCGAGGGGGTGGACGACGGTGAGGCTGATCCACGGGAGTGGACACCGGGTTTCATGCGACGAGCAACAGCGCATGTGATGTGGTCAGTTGCTGTTCGAACTCGGCTGGTGTGAGGTAGCCGAGCGCGGAATGCCGACGGCGCTGGTTGTAGCAGGACAGCCAGCGGAACAGTTCCAGCCGGGTCTGTGCCTTCGAGGTCCAGCGCCTTCCGTGGAGCAATTCGCCTTTGAGACCTTGGAAGAACGACTCGGCGAGGGCGTTGTCATGGCTTGAGCCGATCCGGCCCGTGCTGCGGCGGATGCCGTGCCGGCGGCAGACCTCGGCGAAGGCGGCCGCGCTGTATGGGGCGCTTCTGTCCGTGTGGAAAACTACGCCGCGAACCCGGCCGCTGCGGGCGGCCACGGCCATCTCGATCGCGTCGGTGACCAGCGAGATGCGCATGTGGCCGACGATCGACCAGCCCACCACCTTCCTGGAGCAGATGTCGATCACCGTGGCGAGATGGAGCCACGTCGATCCGACGGCTGTGTAAGTGATGTCGCCGCACCACCTGGTATTCAGCGTGTCCGCGGTGAAGTCGCGCATCACCAGGTCCGGCGCAAGCGGCGCGGTCCTGTCCGCGATCGTCGTCCGCTTCTTCTTGCGCAGGTGGCGGCCGACGATGTGGTTGATCCGCATCGGCCGGGTGACGCGCTTGCGGTTGATCCTCCGTCCCCTCGCATGCAGTTCAGCATGCACGCGCGGAGCTCCGTACGCTCCCTGGTGTTCGGCATGGATGGCGCGGATCTCGCTCACGGTCCGCTTCTCCTCGGCCCGGCGCTCGGCGCGGGCCTGCTCAGTGGCCAGATGCCGGTAGCAGCCGGCGCGGGACGTCCCGAGCACCCGGCAGATCCGCTGCACGCCGAAGTCGGCGCGGTTGTTGGAGATGAAGTCCCGGCGGCGGGGGCTCACTTCACCTCCCGGGCGAAATAGGCCGCTGCCCGGCGCAGGATCTCGCGGTCCAGCTGCCACTCCTGCTCGGCCTTGAGCAGTTGGGCGTTCTCCGCCCGCAGCCGGGCCGACTCCTCCGCCGTGTTTGTCCTGCCGACGCGGTCCTCGGGCGCGGTCTGGGCCTCGTCCTTGCGCACCCAGGTCCGAAGCGACTCCGCGATGATGCCGAGATCCGCGGCCACCGCCGCATACGTCCGCTTTCCGGCAGCGGCGCCGTGCAACGCGACGGCGTCCCTCCCGAACTCCTCCGGATACGGAGACTTGCGTCCCACCTGGACATCCCTCCCTGGACCATCAAGATCCATTGTCAGGGTGTCCACTCCAAAGGATCAGCCTCAGCCATCGCCTCATCCTCCTTGCTGGACACGACCCGTCGGCAAGTAGCCGGCCGAGGTGCTCATTCAGGGTATGCGGCACCACTGACAGTCAGGCTGACGCGCCGCCCCACCCCCTGTAGTCAGCCGCGCCCTCTTGCATCGCAGTCTGGGGGGCGGTCCGCTCCTCCAGGTAGTGAATCCGCCCTTGACCGCTGGGAACGTCCCCTGCGATGGCACGCGACAGTTGTCATTGCTGACAAAGCCTGTTCTCCCTCGTGCACCTCCAGCAGGTGCCGACTCCTTGCGCAGGCACGGAGCTTGTGGCCCGGGGATCCGTCCGGCCCGCCTCGTCCCTCATTCGCCACCCGCCACCGTATCCCCGTCGAACTGCAGCGACGTGATCCGCGACTCGCCGACCCACTCCCGGAGGGTGTCCAGTGCAGCGGGCTGAAGTTTCGTGGTGAAGAGGATGGCCAGGTGCTCTCTGGCCCGTGAACATGCCACGTAGAAGAGGTTGCGTGCCCTGATGAACGCCTCCAGTTCCTTGTCCATCAGTTCGTCGCGCCGGGAGAAGTTAGCCAGCATCTCGGGGATCTGGAAGCGGGAGTGGCCCTTGCTGACCACGGCGAGGACCCGGTTGAACTCCAGTCCCTTGACTCCGTGTTGTGTGGCGAAGGGCGTGCCGCCGCCGAGGTGCTCGTTCAACGCCAGCAACTCCGCGTACGGCACCTGGCGCAGTTGTTGGTACTCCTTCGACCGCGCCGCCACCCGGGCTTCGGCCTTGTTGTCACTCACAACCTGCGGGTCGGTGCCGGATGGTGACACGGCCTTCCGGTGACGCTCGCGCACCTTCCCCAGGCCGTCGAAGAGCTGCTGCTCAAGACAGAGGTCGAGGACGTCGCCGACCGTGCCCGTCTTGCGGGCCTCCCCCAGTTTCGTCAGGAACGCCATCCATTCCTGCTTGTCGGCAGACGAGTTGATGGGTGGGCGGCCACGGGGGTCGAGTGCGTCGAACATCGCGCCGTAGCGCTTGTTCCGGTGGTGGAGCAGGGCCGGTTCCAGCGTGTCCATGAAGAAGGCCATGGCGTGGTCCTCCTTCCTCACGTAAGAATCGTTGCGCCGAAAGGCCCCGTGGAGCTTCTGATACCCCAGTTCGCCGGCGATCGTCTCGTGCGTGAGCATGAGGATCTTCGTACTGGGCTCCTCCGCCCGCGCCCGGGCATCGTGACCGGATGCCCCGGTGCTCCATAACCGGTCGCGGACGTCGTCCAGTACCCATTTCCGGGCCGCGTGGGCCGCGTCCCAGCCGAGCTGACCCTTCCGGTGGTGAGTAAGCCTCGTCCCGGCCCATTCGTTGGTGTGATAGACGGCAACGGTGCCCTCGCCAACTCCTGACGCCGTGGTCTGAGTCAGTTCGGGACGCATCGTGTTCAGGAGGTTCACGACGGCGCGCTGCGAGCGCCGATTGCGCCGTCTGAAGACCGGTGTCGGGCGGGCGTCCTCGAGTGCCCCGCACGCGTTGTCGTAGATCTGCTGCCAATGGTCCCCGAAGAAGCCGCAGAGGGGGCCGCGCGCGGTGGCCTCATCGCCCGGCGTGCCCAGCATGGCCTCCGCCAGACCGGTGGGGGTGTCCTGGTACTCGTCCACGAAGACGATCGGGAACCGGTCGGCAGCCAGGGCCCGGAACTTGGGAAGGGCGAAAAACGCCCTCGCGAGGACGGGCAGATCGTTGTGACCCAGCTGCACGCGACGGCTGTCGTGGTCCACTTTCTGGAAGCCGGTGCTGTACTCGACGGTGTAGCCGTCCAGTGAGGTGTGGCCCTCCATCTTCGATGGCATGAGGTCCAGCTCGACGATGTGGCGCAACAGGTGCTTGCGGAAAGGGGAGAGCAGCTGCCACAGGAAACCATGGATGGTTTCGGCGAACACGTACGGGCTGCGGTCGGTACGGCTGATGATCTCGTCGCGGGCCACATTGGTGTAGGTGACGCAGGCGATGCGCTGGTGGGGCCGCGGGAGGTAGCGGGGGCGGTCAGCCAGGATGCTCTGGAGCGCCTCGATCAGTGAGCTGGTCTTGCCCGCACCGGCACCGGCCTCCACCTTGAAGTGACGGCTCGCCTGGAGAGCCGTCAGGATCGTGTGCGTGACGTCTTCCGCCTCGGTCGTCACTGGACGTCCGCCTTCGTCGCCGTCCCGTCCTGTGCCATGAGCCACTCGAGGCCGCGCCTGATGTACTTCGGGACCTGCCAGTCGTGGTCTCCGAGGACGTGGTCGAGGGCGAAGTCGACCTTGCTGCGCCTGGTCTCCACGCTGCTACGGGCCTGTTGTTCCAGTTCCTCGGCGGGAGCGGCGCCTGTGGGGATACCAAACAGAGCCCGGTTGGCCAGCGCGAAGGCGTCCTCGAAAGTGCGGCCGCACGGACCGCCGGGCTCCTCCGGCACCTGGTAGGCGAGGCACATGCTGCCGCTGGCGATCGGCGGGTCCGTCTCGGCCCGCTGCAGCAGCTCGGCCACCGTGATGTCGGCCATCTCGGGAGACCACGCCCTGATGGACTGGTTGGACGTGCGTCCGGATTCGGACACCAGGCACTTGCGGATCTTGGGATCCCTGTCGTCGACGGGATCAAGATCCGTGATGATCAGGGCTGGGATCCCGAGGACCTTCAGCAGCGGATAGAACCTGTGGGCATGCGCCCCGCCGACCTCCATCAAGGTCACGTACTGGTGCTGGGGCGTCTCTCCGGGCCTCCTCGCCGCCAGCTTCTCCTCCGCAGCCGGGACGAAGATACGTTCGCTGGCGCCCTCGACGAGGATGGCCTTGTCCGCGAAGTAGAGGTCGGCCCGGGTGAGGGTCAGGTACTTGCGGAGGAACCTCTCGTCGCCGGTCACCTGGGACAGGTCCTTGATGACGGTGCGGGCCGGCCCCGGCTCGCTTCCGCTCTCCACGGTGTCCTCCTCCTTCCGGAAGTACCGGATGTCGGAGAAGTGTCCCCGGTTGGCCACGTGTGCCGAGTGGGTGGTCACCACGAACTGAGCGTTCCACCGGGGGCTGCTGTCGATTGCGGTGCTGCTCTCCTCGACCGCTCCCTTTTGCCCGGGCATCCTCGCTCTCATCTGCGCGTCGATCCGAGGGAACAGATTGACGGAGTACGTGAGTCGCTGGATGAACGCCTCCTGCATCTGCGGATGCAGATGGGCCTCCGGTTCCTCCAGGAAGACGAGATGGATCCCCGACTCCGGGGAGGTCGCCGTATGGTCGCGATAGCAGGTGAAGAGCCTGAGCAGAATCATCACCAAGTTCCGCGTACCGAGGCCGTTGTACGACTCCGGGAACCGCACACCGGCCACTCCTGGATAGTGAATGCGCGCGAAGTTCCTGAGCAGCCTCTTGGAGTCCAGTCGGGCGGCCGTGACGAACTCCTGGTTGGCCAGACCCGGATAGCCGAATGCCTTCAACGTCGGTGCCACCTGTTCGCGGACCTTCTGGAGGCTGCTGTCGAGACTGCCGGAGGTGTCCACGAGCGTCGTGTCGATGTTCGCGGCGAGCTCCTCCAGCCACGTCGCGTTCTGGCCTTTCTCCGCCGCGGTCAGCAGTTGCTCAAAGACCGCTCCGATTGGTGCGGCATGTCCGTCGCTCTCGTCGTCCAGCCCTCGCTGCGCCTCGACGAAGTCCACCCTCACCAGGGTGCGCACGTCCGCTAGGTCGACCGGTCGGACGTTCGCCTCATCGGTCGGGTCCACCGCCATCACCGACATCTCGAAGTACTTCGGGATGCCTCTGCCCAACTGCTCAAGCGTGGCCGTGGCATCCGGCCCCACCGGCACGCCGCCGAAGAACTCCTTCAAGGCACCGTCCCCCAACGCGAAGGCGAACCTGATCACCACCTCGGAGCAGTCGGGGTCGAGGTCCACCACGAAGGGGGCCAGGGGTCCGTACTGGCCGCAGTCCTTGTCGTAGGAGATGTGGAGGGTGAGGGTGACTGCCGGAACCGTGTCGCGCGCCTGCTCCGCCTCACCCGAGGCGAAGAGGCGATGGGCGGCCAGAAACTCCTCGTAGCAGTCGGCAGAGAAGTCCTCGATGCGCAGCGCGGCCTTCTTCCTCGCCACGAAGAATTCGAACAGTTTCGCCAGCGAGGTCTTTCCCGTGTTGTTGCGTCCGACGCACAGTGTCACCTTGTCCGTGAAGGAAAGCTCGGTTCTGCGGAGCAGCCGGAAGTTGCGGATGACCGCCTTGGTGAGCCGGGGCGGCACCGGGACTACGGTCCCGTGTGGTTCGGCGGAGCCGTCTCGCGGGCCTGGGATGGCACGCGGAACACTGGGCTGGGTCATCGCGGCTCCTTGCTGCGCTCGTAAACACCCTGGGAACACACAGCAAAGGAAGCCACAAGCCCCATGAGATGCCGTCACCCCCTCAGGATATGGGGCCGTATCTTGTCACCATAATTCTCTAAATGCACAGCGGTCGCATTTGATTCAGTTTCGGTTGCCTATCGATCTGAATTCATCCCCGAATGTTCGAGATACGGCACCCATCCGGCCACCAGGAAGGCGACGACGGCACCCCACCGATCGACGAGGCATGCCCGCGCAGCACAACACGCCGAAAAAGACCGCCAATTGCATGAGGCCGTCATGAACTGCAGAGGTCAATCAGCAGCAACAGATGTCCCCCGCCCCCACACAGGACCCCCGGACTCGCTCTCTGACCGATTCCCGGGTAGCCAGCCCTCAAGTGCTCCCCGGGCTTCTCCGAGCTGAGCCTCGGCACGCAGGAGGTCACTGATCAACTTCGAGAACCCGGTATCCCCCGCTGCTGGTTGACCGTCAGCATCACCGGCGTACGTTTCGAGGGTCCGTGCCAACTCGAGGATCGCATCCCGCGCGGCTCGCTGCTCGTCGTCTTCGACATGGTCAGAGAGCCTCAGCCACTTCGCCTCCCTGTCGGCGGCTTCCCCTGCAGCGACTGTGACGATCGTACGTACGACGCGGCGGACGATCTCCTCAAGGTTCAATGCGATCCGAAGCAGCGGCGCTGCTGCCATGTCGTCCTCGCTGGGTTCACTCCCCCGCTGGAATATCCGGTAGAAGTCCCACGGGTCTTGAGGCTCGCTCAGCCGTTCCAGAGCGGTGAAGACGGACCCGAACGTGTCGAGCGGCGGTCTGGAGATGGGGAGTGCCGCCCGGTGGTTCCAAAGCGCGAGCACAGCGGTCGCCGTTTCACGCCGTACGTCGTCAGCTTCCGCCTCAGAGGCTGTCTCGGCGCGGATGATCAAGTCGCCGATGTGGTGGGCCATCCATCGGCCCAGTACATCGTGGTCCGGGAGGCTAGCTGCGATCTCTTTGCCCAGTTCGAGGGTGCGCTCAAAGCTCTCCGCATCTTCCGGAGTCATCGAAGAGGTAAATCTTGTAGGACCTTTCGCGTGGGGGGAGGGATTCGTCATCGTCTTGGTCGTACCTCACCGAGTAGGGCTCATTGTGATCTTTATGAGTGCGGTCGATCATCACTTCAACAATCATGCTGCGTCCGGTCAGGGAAAGGATTTGCTGGAGGGCATCGCGCCGGATTTCCAGCCGCTGTCCCTCAGTTCCTGTTACTCGGTCCGAGCTGGTCGCGGCTGTGTCGTCCCAGACAGTGCTGCGGAGGGCGAGGCCGTCGGCACGGGTCCATTCGCGCATGTCTGCGTCCGGTTCCAGCCCAAGCAGACCGACGAATTCCTCAACGGGCCGGTACGGCGGGTACCGGACCCCGCCGGCTAGCGGGTCTCTGTTGTCCTGGCCTTCGCGGCCGTCCGGGACGGCAATCCATCCCGTCAGTTGGAAGCCTTGGGTATCGAACTGGTACTCACTGTCGTCGGCGTCCGGGATGCGGTATGCCATGTACGAAGGGGCGGTCTGCAGGGCGAGCGCGAGCGCCCTGGCCTTTTCGGGAGTGACCAGAGCGCTGCGGATCAGGACTTGTTGCGCGGCCTCATAGCTCGTGTCGTCGGAGCTCTCCCAGACCGTGACCCACCCGTCGCTCGCCAGGAGACGCTCACTGAAGTGCTGGCTGTTCAACCGCCAGATCCAGTCGGGTCTTGGTGAGTCGTATGGTCCCTGGAAGACGCTTTGGGGCGAGGGGTCTCGCCGGTCGGCAAGCCATCTGCCGTCGTCGCGCGTGAGTAGGAAGTCACCGAGCCAGTCGGTGAACAGGTCTGTGTCCGCCTCGCTGTCCTGGTACACGGGATGCGTCTTCAGCAGTTCCCCGGCGACAGTCCACACGGCGTGGGTGGAGAGATAAAAGTCTAGATCGTCAGCGTCCGGCCAGGTCGTATGGTGGGCGAAGGTGCTTCCTTCCCTGTACAACTTGAGCGCGTAGCGCGGGTCGTCCTCATGTACGCCACGACAGGCGAGCTGCCAGGTGGCCGTGATGGTGTGCCCGACGAGTCGCAGGACCGTCTCCTCTGAGATCCCGAAAGCCTCCCCTAGCGATTTGCACCAGCGGTCTTTGAAGTCCCAGTCGAACCGGAAATCGCTCGGCTCAAGTGCGAGGAATCCCTCATCCGCGTCACTCGATTCCCTTGCCCTGCGTTCAGCCCATGGCTGGCTGACAACATTCTTCGGTCTGTTGATGCTGCGCACGATGTCGAGTTCGTCTGCTGTCAGACTTCCGTAGCCGGAAGAGGCCAGGGCGAGGCAGATCACTTTCGCACTTTCCTGCATCACGACATGCGGTTCGTCATCGAAGACGACCTTACGCAGCAACGGCTCGAATTCGATCAGTCCTTGATGCGTTGCCGTGTTCTGAGCGGCGCGTGCAAGGGCGAAGAGTAGCCATTGGAGGGCGTGTCGGTCGTAGAAAGGCAGACGGGCATCGTGGAACGGGGTGACGTCAAGACTGCCCAGCGCGAAGCGCTGCAGCGCGTCGAGTTCTTCTTTGCAACCGAGTTCAACGAGGAGTCGGACGCAGTGCGCCGCCCGCCACCTAGCGCCGTGCTCGGGGTCACCGAGAACCGCCCATAGATAGCCTGCAAAGCATTCTGCAGCCGCTGCTGGTTTGGCGGGAAGATCGGCGAACATCCCGTCGGCCGAATCCTCGGGGGCGAGGCCGGCCAGCATGGTCCCGTAGTCGTCCAGGACGACCTGCGCCTGTACGCCGGTGAGCCGTGGAGCGAGTCGGGCCGCCAGGTAGTAGCACTCCTCGGGGAGGAACACAGCAGGCTGCGAACCGAGTTCCCGGAGTGCCGTTCCGAGCAGATCCGCATCAGGTGTGCCGGCCAGACCGGCGAGCCCTTGTAGTTTGATCGGCTCGTAGCCCTTTGTGGTCAGTTCCCGGCTGAACCGCGTGGTGACCGTGTCAGCGAGGTGACGTAGTTGCTGGCGGGCGGCCAGGGGCAGCAAGGGCAGCTCTTCCAGCCTCTGGACCAGATGTGTGTAGTCGAAGGTGCTGAGGTGGGGGTTGGACTGGAATGCGATGAGCATGTCGTCGAGTTTGCGCAGGGGGACCCTGACCGCGTGGTCGATGACCTGCTCCATACGCAGCAAGTGGTCCGATCCGCGAACCAGTTGGCGAGCCTTCTCCCAGCCCTCCTGGGTGGAGAGATCACACGCTGCTAGGGCAGCCTCCAACTGTCGCGTACGCGCCATCCGCCCTTCGTCCTCCTCACCCCGCGTCCACCGGGGAGAGCTGTAGCCGGACGACGCTGGGAACGCGATGTTGCGGGACCGGACGGCGAACAACGTGCCGGAGAGGTCGATGCCCAATTCGCTGGTGGCGTGGTCAAGGCGTTCGAAGGACTCGCTGCTGAAACGACGTGCCCGCAGGAACTCTCCCAGAATCCCGGCGATGCGTTCGCCGTCGTCGGGAGCCTCGCGAAGGGCTCGTTCAACGAGCTGGAGGGCGCCGACACGGTACTCGTCGAACGGCACCGTCGCCAGAGCAGTGACCGCGGAGGGAGCAAGCGGGCCCGCTTCCTCGTCGAGAAGTGCCTGAATGAACGGACCCTCAGAACACAACCGACGGTCACGCCAACGGGAGGCGACGACTGTCGCGGTCGTCGGGTTCAAGCGGCCCATGACGCTCAGGACCGCGGCATGATCCATTCCGTCCCCGAGATAGGGCTGAATGCTCTCGGCAAGCTGTGCAACGCGATATGCGCGGCGATCGTCGTCGTGATTGCCCTCGGAGGCTCGGCGAGCGACGGCGAGGACGCTCCCCCACAGCACATGTACGTCGTCGCCCACGCGGTCGGTCAGATCGATCGCCCTGGTGAAGTAGGCGTGAGCCTCGCGTGCGTCAAATCGCTGGACTGCGCGAGCGAGTTTCACCATCCGCTCCGCCTTGTACTCAGCACTGTCCTGAGTGGTGTCGAGCGACGCAGCGACGGACTCCGCGAGTTCGACAGCGATGTGCTGCAATTCATCGACGGGGGCCGCTGCGCGGACGGCGTCAATCAGGACTTCGTCTGCAATGTTCCTCTGCGTGGCCCGGTACCAGTCGAGCAGGAGCTGACGCGTCACCTCGGACGAGCCGAAGGCGAGAATCCGGACACCGAGTCGCGCGACCCCTCGATACAGGAAGTACGGCACCTCATGTCCACCATGCTGTCCCGGCATGGAGGCCACGAGATCCCGGAACGGGACTTCTGTGTCGCCGGAGGCTCCGACTAGGCAGTCGATCCAGAGGCTCGCCCAGGCACCGAGGGGCACGACGCTCTGCTCGTGGTCGTTCAGTGTGCGCGAGTACGTATGAGGATGCTGCCGCGCTTCCAGGACGTCGTCGCCCGCAACCATGTCTGCATCGAAGGGCTGCCTCCGGATCTTAGAAAGCAGCGCGAAGCCGCACAGGAGGGCAAGTGTGTCGGTGTTCAGGCCGTAGCGGCTTCCGGCACCCCGGCCCAGGTCGTCAGGGAGATTGAGACGCAGGATCCGTTCGGCCTCCGCGTCCGACAGCACGCTGTGGCGCAGCCCCATGGCGATGATCCAACCGACCGCCGGAAGTGCCTTGTTCTCCTCCGGGACACCCGGATGTCGGCGAAAGGAGACGGGTCTGCGTTGGCGCTTCAGCATTCTCACCAGGCGCCGCGCAAGCGGTGCCTGGCACACGAGGTTGGCCTGCCAGGCGGCATAGGCGACGGCGAACTGGAGGTACTTCAAGCGCGTGGCCGCGTGGCCGAGGGCCTCCAGTTCCTCGGTACGGCCCGAGTCGGCTAGCCGGGTGGTGATGATCACTCCAGCTTCGAAGCCAACTCGATTGGGGCGCCATCGGGCCAAGTACTCGGCGCACGCCTCCACACCGTCGGTGTTGAGTAGCCCGAAGGCGACTTCAGCAATGTCCGCCGCGGTGACGTGGTGTCGGTGTGGTTCGTCGTCGTCAGGCCGCCGCACCCATGCCTTGAGCCATTCCGCCGCGCTGCGCAGTCGACTGCGGGCGAAGTCGGTCTGGCCTACGGCGAACGAGAGCAAGGCGCCTTCGAAGTGAAGGTTGGAACCTGGCCAGTCCGCGGCAAGGCTGCGGTTCGCCACTATGTCTTCGACCGTGCTGGCGTCCAGGAACGCGCCCGCCAGATCGGTATTGCTCCTCAGCAGATGAAGCCGACGAGAGTGGCCGGCGGCCAGGCTGCCAGCCTTGATTGCAAGCCTGGCAGCCTCCCATTCCTTGCCCACGCGTAGCGTGGCCTTGAGGGCGAACTGAGCCCGCTGCTGAGCGATCTCCCGTTGTTCCAGATCGTCCCCCTCGGGGAGGGCGCCGTCGGTCATCGCCAGCTCAACCAGGGTGTCGACCTGACCGGCCTCCCACAGCAGTTGCGGCAAAGAAGCTGCCACATACGGTTCGCCTGCGGCGAGCGGCGTCAGGCGGTCGATGAAGTCAATTAGGGACTGGCCGGTCGGACGATACCTCGTTCGAAACCAAGTCTCGGTCGGTTCGTCACGGAACTGCAGGGCGTCACCATCGACGAGCAGAGGGCGGCGGAGATCCGCTGCGAAGCTGTGGATGACCGAGGCCGGCACGCCGCACAGCTCGGCCAGAACGCCTACGGGGATCCTCGGCCGGAGTGCGGCCATGGCCTCGCACAGTCGGTCGATCTCCGCACTCAGATGATGGTTGGCGTCCTTACACTGGTCCACCAAGCCCTGCAGGAGTTCGTCGAGCAAGGAGACGTCGGGATGTCTCGCCTCCCCGAGAGAGGCGAGACAGGACTCGATGTTCGACGTCGTGCTGAGAACGAACGCCTGGACCCGGGGGTTGCCGCCGGTACGACGGTGGAACTCGGCCGCCTGTGCCTCCGTGACCGCTCCGAACACCGACGCCAAATGCTGCCTGGATTCGGCGACGCCGAATCCCGCGAGCTCGATTCTGTGGACACCAGGCGGCGGTTCCAGCAGATCGACGCGTTCGGTGCGGCACAGCATGACGAGTCGCACGTTGTCCGGTAGTGCCTCCCGCAACAGGTCTGCGACGAAGGCGCGCTCACCACCATCTCTCGCGATGAGAGCCGCGTTGTCGGCCGCGTCCACTACGAGAACCAAGAGCGCTCCCGGGGTGGAGGCCGCGATGGCTTCTGCCGCGCCCCGGACTCTCACCACGAATGCCTTCGCGTAATCGGTCGGCTGGGCCGTACCAGCCGGAATCAACGGGTCGCAAAGGGCATGCGCAGCAAGCTCATTAGCCAGCTGGACCAAGCCTTGTTGATGCTGGTGGCGGGGCGAGCTGGAGCGCCGGTAACTCCCGTTCCCGAAGCAGTCGTAGACGAGAGTGATGGAGCCCGCCGGCAAGTTCCGTTCAATCTGCGTGGTAAGCACAGATTTCCCGACACCGCCGGCCGCGTGGACAATGACAGGCCGCGGGCCGAGCCGCACGATGTCATCGACGATCGCACGAGTCTGCGGAGTCACAATGACGCGTCCGGGCAGGTGGATGAGGTTGGGGGCAGGCAGAAGGCGCTCTGGTGGGATCCCGAGAGCAGTAAGCACAGTGGAGCGGTCGACGACGTGATTCGTCTCCAGCGAGGTCGCGCGTCGCGCGATCATCTCTTTCAGCAGAAGGGGCTGCACATCGGGAGCGCCGGGCAGAAATCCGGCTAGATCCAGCCGGAACAGTCCTTCGAGTCGCAGCAAGCCTGGCGCTGTGGGATCCACTTGCAGCTGATTGAAGAAACCGGCTTCGCCGTCTGCGTCGTCCGAGAACCCCGCATATTGTTTGAGAAATTTGACCTCGTGAGCGTAGTCGCCGAGCTCACCGCCCACTGCCAGAACCCTGATCGCACGCAGAACGGAGTCGCGGACCGGGCGGTTGGATAGGAACTCGAAGATGACCTTCCGCTCAAGTCCCGGCGACTCCAGCTTGATTCGTCGGTACTTCTCTGCAAACCCGCTGACGGTGCCGCCAAGTCCCGACACGGTCCACTCCTCGGTGGCCCGCGCAGTCGAATGCTTCAGCTGGCGATACACCACGCGGTTCGCTTCGCGAAGTCCGGTCGCGCCGTAGTACTCGGCGATGTCAATGACGTCTTCACCGTCGCGCCCCGTCGTGTCATCCTGCGACACGCCCTCGATGGCGATCGCAGTCAAATCTGCACCAGGGAGCAACAGCTTCAGCGCCTGCCGAGCCGCCCAGTGATAGTGGAACTGATCGCCGTCACGGCTGGCACGCAGAAGATCGGTGTCAGGCATGCCCACTCCCGGCAGACCTCAAAGCGACGGAATCGGGCAAGGGTTCCCTCACATCACCACAGACCAAGACGGCACAAGCCTGCACACGTTACTCATGTCTCCCTGATTCCGGCAACGCATCCACCGACGCATCGTGTCCGAAACGATCGACGCGGATTCAAGACAGCGCTCGCGATCGCCATCCCCGCGGTGATCGGCGTCCGGCCCTCAACCCAGTGCTGCTCGCCGTAGCAGATTAGAGACTTACCGTCTTCCACCTCCGGAGGCTGAGTTGCGTCCGGGTGCTCCAGCACGGCCTTCGCGAACGCGAGGAGAAGGGCCCGGCTGACGCCCGGGCCGCTGGTTGCTGTGTACGCCAAGGCCAAGGCGGCGAGGGCACTCTTGGGGGTGCGCCGCACGCCCTTACGGCCGTCGCCTGCCTCGCTGCCCTGGCCGGCGGTGATGAACGGCTGCGGAGCGTGGGTCAGCGCCGGCGCCATGTGCTGAACGAGGACGGCCCAGGCGGAGGCGTCGCCAGCCTCTGCCCCCCGAGGAGGAGCACCTTGAGCGACCGCGGGTCCTGCCCGGCCCACGTCGCCGTCTTCGGGACGCCAAAGAAGCCAGACTTCACCGTGGAGCGTACTGGGCGACCTCTGGGACCGGGTCGAGTCGCTGCTGTCGAAGAAGGAACGCCGCTTTCATTACCCCGGCCGTCTTCCGGTCCCGGACCGCCAGGTGCTGTGCCGGATCCTGTACGTCCTGCACACCGACATCTAGTGGGAACTCCCGCAGGAGCTCGGCTTCGGCTCTGGGCTGACGTGCTGGCGCCGGCTGCCGGACTGGGCGTAATTGTGCTGGCCATCCTTGCTCAACGTGGTGCCCGCCCAGAGTCTCGCTCGTGCCCGGTCGCGCCCTCGACAGCTGCTGTTCGTCAAGGCGCGGTACCCGGGAGAGCCCCGCCGTCTTGCATCGCCCTCACCGATTTACCCTCCCCGGCCTGCGGCGCCCAGCTCGAACAATGCCCCTCACCGCAGGCTCGTCCGTGGAAGAGTTCCGTCATGGCGATAGAACGGTTCCGGGATTTGTGCCTGGCAATGGACACTGCCGCGATGAGCAACTGGAAGAAGATCGAGCATGCACGTCGCATGGGGCTGAAGTACGACGAGACGACCTCCACGCAGGAACTGCTCCTCACATTGCAGACCGAGGTATCCGGACTGCTGACCTACCAGTACACGCAGCAACAGGAGACCCGATCTGGTGCCGACTGGGAGTGGTGGCTCGGCAGTGATGAGGTGGGCTGGATCTGTCTGCGCATCCAGGCCAAGCGCGTATACGAGGACTACCGCTACCAGATGCTCTCCCACCACGGTGCAGAGGAAGGCACCTTCCAGTACGACATGTTGATCAATGGCTGTGACCCTGACCAGGCCCGCTACGGGTTTCATGTCTTCTACAACGGCTGGCCCGAAGGCACCTTCGAAGAGGGCACCCACTGGGCGCCGCCCGCCGAGTGGAATGCCTGCCCGAACCGGAAGTCGTACAAGGAATGCGGGCACGTAGAACCGCGTCACTACGGCTGCGCCATCATCTCAGCTGCGGAGGTGAAGAGGCTCAGCGACGGCGACATGGGTAAGTCCGTCGCGGAGAGATTCCGCATTCAGAAATACCTCTCTGCAGCCGTCCCTTGGTCGTACGCCCTTGGCTTCCCGCCCTATACCAAGGATGTAGAGGAGCGATGGCCGCGAAGGCTAGACCGGGGCGACTGGGTGGACCGCGTGCACGGCACTCTCGAAGTGTTGACCCGGCGCGGGGGCGTCCGTGGCGCCCGAGACGCCTCGTTGCACCTCGGGGAGATTCCGATCGAGCGTGAGCAGCGGACCTTCGAGCTTCCGACCTACGTCGAAGTCATGCGCAGCAGAACTCCAGGTCTCTTCGTCCCGGCTTCCGAGGACGAGGTGCCCGCATCACCCCAGACTGTGATCGTCGAGCAGAAGCGGCCGCGCAAGCGGACCTAAAGGGTGTTACACAAGGCCGTGATCTGAGCATCTCCGTTGTATAGCTGGGGTGTTGAGGTCTGAACGGGTGTGGGTGGAGACGTTCACGGGGCTGCGGGTGGAACAGTTCGGCCGGCTGCTCAAGGCGGTCCGGGACCGGGGCGGCAACGGCACCCTGCGGGGCTGGCCGTGGAGCCGCCGCTGGCCGAACGAGTGCTGATCGTGGCCGTGTACTACCGCACGAGCCTGACCATACGGCAGCTGGCGCCACTGTTCGGGATCTCCTCCTCGACCGTGTGCCGGGTGATCCAACGGCTGGGACCGCTGCTGGCATTGGAGCCCGATTCCCGGTCGAACGACGCAGCAGACCGGCTGTAGATCGTGGACGGCACGCTCCTGCCGGTCCGCGACCGGCACGTCGGCACGTCGGCACGTCGGCACGTCGGCACGCAACTACCGGTTCTCGGCGAACGTGCAGGTCATCGTGGATGCCGACACCCGCCTCGTGATCGCCGCCGCCCGGCCCGTGCCGGGCACCACCGCGGACGCGCACGCCTGGCGCGCGTCCGGCATGGCCGAGCACTGCGAAGGCATCACCCTGCTCGGCAACGGCGCCTACCTGAACTGCGGGATGGTCACCCCACACCGCAAGCGCCCCCGACGGGCCCTGCTGCCGGGCGAGGAGGCCGACAACGCCGCGCACCGCACCGTCCGTGCCCGGGTGGAGCACATGATCGGCCGGATGAAGAACTCCAAGATCCTCCGTGACTGCCGGCAGCACGGCGACGGCCTCCACCACGCCGTCCAGGCCGTCGCCCAGATGCACAACCTCGTCCTCGCATCATGACCAGAAGACCGTGTTCACGAGCCCTGACCTGCCCGAACACGGCCTTGCTCAACACCCTTTAGTCGGGCTCTGAGATGGATGAGCGGACTCGATCGCGGGCAACTGGCCGAGGAGTGGATGGCCGTAGCTCCTGATCGTTGGACTACCAGACGTCGTGTGGCTCTCCCTCAGCGGTGAGGCCGTACATCTTCAACTGCTCGGCCTTGGTCGGCTGGTCCGGGAACAGGTGCTCACCGAGTTCGCCGTGGGTGACGATGGTGTAGTCGCCGCTGTCAACAGCGGCGAACAGGGCCTCGCGGGCTTCGTACTCCCTCCCCATGCGGCTCAGGAGCTGTCCCCACAAGCGGCGTGCGTCTTGGTGATGAACCGCTGCAGCTTCCATGAGCGCGAACACCTCGTCGGGAATACTCTCCAGCGGGGGCAGTCCCTCCTCAGGTGTTTCGAGTCGCTCGTACATCCACAAGGCCAGTTCGTACTGTGCCCAGGGTTGCCGGTCTCTCATGGCCAGAATGTGGGCGATGTCTTCAGCGGTGTGGCGTGCACTGGGGATCTTGTGTAGATGCCGGACGACGGTCCGCACGGCCCCGTGCCGGCGCTGACGGCGTGCTCTGCTGAGCAGTGCGAGTGCCTCGCGTCGGCGCTCGGGCCACAGTTCCATGAACAGCTGGAACAAGAAGTGTGAATCGGTTTCTGCTGCCGAACGTTTGAGGGCCGCTGCCTCCTGCTGATCCTCCGGGCGGTCCAGGAAGTCGAGCAACATGCCCAGAGCCGCAGCGGACTTCGCGGCGACGCCGACATCCAGGAGTTGCCGGGCCAGGTCCCGCTCCCCTTGCTTGCTCAGCCTGGAAGGCCACGCGCACAGACGGGAGGGCACGTCGAAGGCCCTGGCCACGAGGGCATGCCAGCGGGGCCCGCCGGTGTGCGCGAGCCTCTTCAGTTCGTGCAGCGCGTCCGCGTCGCCCTCCGCCGCCTGATGCAAGAGTGCCGCTGGATGCCCCTGCTGGGCTTCTGGAGCATCCGCTACCCGCGCCACCGCGGCCGCCTCATCCAGCTGGCCGAGATCCTCGTACATCATGACGAGGGCGGTCCTAGCAAGCGCGTGGCCTGCCTCAGCAGCGCGCTCGAGCAGCGCCGTAGCGAGTTCGACACTCCTCTCTCGATACTCGGCGTCCACCTGCCCCGTCGCGACATAACCGATGTCGGTGCCCAGATGAAAGGCGCTTTCGCCGCCGTCCTCAATCGGTTCGCACAGCGCAAGGAGCTCGTCGATTCCGCGCCGCGTGTGGATCATTCCCGTCTCGCTATAGAGGACGCAGAGGTCACTGAACGCCGGTGTGTGGTGACGCTCAAGTGCCTTGATGTAAAGATCACGAGCGATCTTGAACCGGGCGCTGGAGAAGGCTGCGGTGCCCAACTTCGCATAGGAGAGACCGCCGAGATCCGCCGTCAGCGCGGCCTGCCAGAAGGGGGAAGGAGGGGCGGTGAAGGCACGCTCCTCGGCAATGTGCTGCTCCAGATAGTCATTGAGGTCGCATCGGTCCGGGTCCGGTCCGATGCCGTCGGGGTGCAGGACGGGCGGCAGCGCAGGGCACACGCCATGGCAGGGTTCTCGTGCCCAGGCGAGTGCGGTTGCTGCCCAGTCACCGACGAGTTTCATGCGTGCGTGCGAGGTCAGGTAGCCGGGTGCTGCTGCGGTGAGGGTGCGCACTGGAATGGGTTCGCGCACTCCGAGTCGGCGGAGGTCAGCTGCTGCGGTCACCAGGGCTTTGCCGGGGGGGTCGCTGCGGCGGTAGCGGTGCATGAGTTCTACGGCGGCGGCCAGCGTCTGGGTCAACTCCTGGGTACCACGGGCGCTGTCTACCGCCTGCACCCACTGCGGGTCGGTGACCCGGCGTTGGAAGTCATCGAGCTCGCGGTCGGTGAAGGTGTCGGGGACGGTGACGCAGTGGCTGGCTTGAAGAAGCGTCCGGCGCCGAGCAAGGCGGTCCTGCCCCTGGGAGGCAGGGGCGGCGCCGGTGAGCATTTCGTAGTGGCCGGGCCAGATGGTGACGACGATCGCCAGGTGGCTCACGGCATCTTTGAGCGTCAGGAGCAGAGCGGCGGCCTCCTCGCCGTCCCGATCGGCAAGGACAGTGCTGTGGGCGTCGTCGAGCCAAATGATGGTTCGTGGTCTGACCAGCCCCTTTGCTGCCGCCTGCGTGAGGCCGTCAGCTGAGTGAGGATAGAGCAGCGCCCAGTCGTGCAGCTCTGTACCGGCGCCTTCGTAGGCTGCGCGTGTTTTCCCGGCACAGGAGTTTCCCTCGATCACGACGACTGAGGAGGAGCCGTTCCTGATCTTTCTCAGGCACTGACGCAACTCGAGGTCGTGGGCCCGCTCGACATACGGGGGTAGCCCCTCCCCGACGGATGGTTTGACACTGAGTTCACCCACTTCCCAGGACGCGAAGGACTTGCTGACAGCTGGCAGCGGAGGCGCCGACGTGTGGGAGGGAGGGAAGTTGTAGATGACGACCTTCTCGGCCGCCATCGAACGATCCTGCGCAAAGATCAAACGCGCATCAGAGGGGAGCTGAGCCAGGTCCGGAAATACTGGCGCCTGGCTGGAGGTGGCCGTGGCTTCGTTCAGCTCTGTGCCGAAGTCGGCTAGGAAGGGGAGCCGATGCTTGCTCCGCCGTTGATGATGGCTGCAGCGATGGAACCGCCTTCGGCCTTGATACTCATGTTTCCGGCCACTGAGACTCCACCGTCGCCCGACTGCGCGCCAACGGCCCGTGCATGCTCCTCAAGGAGAGACCTCAACTCCTCTAGAGCAAATGCTTGTTGGTCGCCGTCCCAGTCACTGTAGGCATCCTCGAACCGGCCGACCCAACGCTCATGCTGACTATTGAGTACGCCCTCGCCTTCCGAACCTTCGGGAGCAGCGCCAAGCACGTCAGCCGTGCGGTCCAGGCGGCTGAGGACGGTTTGCTCGGCATCATCGTCCCCCCGGGAGAACCACCGCGCTACAGCAGCCTTGATGCCCTCGCCCGTGCCGGCCTTGAGGGCCTGGAGGAGCCAGGTGACCGAGTCGTCAAAGAGCTGTGACGGGTCAAGATTCACGTAAGTTCCCCTGCTTCTATGGTGATGTCGGCACATTAGCGCCTGAACTCAGGTGTTGATCGAAGATTCATCGGAATCACGTGGTCACCAGGCGCTACCAGCGTCAGCAGCGAGCACGACGGGGCAGGAGATCCGCTGCAGGGCGGCGTGCTGCGTCGTCCGCCGGGGTGAGCGCCGCCCTGCTCCTGGTTGCCGCCGCCGTGGCGTCTGACCGGCTCCGCTGCGACTCATTGACCGCCGAAGGCCGAAAGGCGACCGACTTCCTCAACGGCCTACCCGGCGCCGCCGCCTGGACATCTGAACCCGCCGACCCGTACTCGGCAAACGGGGGAGGCCCCCGGCGGAACCCAGCTCGTCGCACTGCCGATCACAGCGCCGGTCCGAGGAGGTCCCGCCCAGCAGCAACACCTTGCGCAAGCCGAGACGGACCAAGATCCGGACCATTTCCGGACCAGACCCCTCCAGCGAGCCGCACCAACTGCTGTTTCCCCTGGTCAGCTTGGGTGCAACTGCTGTACCACCAGCAGACCAAGAACCTGCTGGCCCCCAAACGGGCGTCCTTCCGTCCTCGGGCGGCCCGCAGGCTCGCCATCTCTCGCGCCGCTCGGCTCTCGAGCGCCTGACGCCGTCGTCTTCTTCCTACAACAACGGAGCCCCCGCCCCGAAGGCCTTCCCGCTCGACGACGCGGCTCTCGCCAGACCTGCAGGCGTCGCCCAGCAGCTCGGCTCACGACGCGTGAACAGCCAGACTTGCACCTGGCGAAGGAGGACAGGCCACCATCTGACCTTCCGTCAGAAAAGTCAGCATAGGTCAGCAAAGGTTCTGCCAGACCCGGCCACAGACGTCCAAACTTTGGAATGGCGACACCAGCCCTACTCATCGAAAGCCGAGCCGATCGGGAAGTGCGAAGACCGGTGACGCACGCTGCGGGCGGAGGCCTTGAAGCCTCCGCCCGCAGTGCTCACCGTGACACGTCTGCGCAGCTCAGCGCACCCTCCCCCGCGGCTTCAGCGGCAGGGGCGGGAGTTCGGGGGCGGGCAGCGGCGCGCCGTCGTAGCCCTTCACCTCGCCGAAGCGACTCCCTTCCATCCAGTCCTGGCGGGCCTGTACGATCTCCTCCTGCGACCGGCCGATCCAGTTCCAGAACATGACCAGTTCCTCCTCGAACGGCTCGCCGCCCAGGAGCATCAGTGCCGCGTCCGACTCGGCGCGCAGCGGCAGTTCGGCGCGGCCGCAGCCGAGATAGAGCATCGAGCCGGGCAGCACCGGCACGCCGTCCACCCACGCCTCGCCGGACATGGACAGCACCGCGTACTCGAAGTCCGGCTCCAGCGGCAGGCGTACGTCCGCGCCGGCGGCCAGGGCCAGGTCGGCGCCGGTGATCGGGGTGTACGCCGTCCCGGGCGAGGTCGCGCCGTCGAGGCCGCCCAGGATCAGCGTGGCCTTCAGGCCCGGGCCGGTGACCACCGGCAGTTCGGCGTGGTGTTCGAAGTGCGGGTCGACATGGCGGCGGCCGTCGGGCAGCGCGACCCAGAGCTGTGCGCCGTGCAGGAAGCGGGCGTGCGACCGGGGACTCTCCTCGGAATGGCTGATGGCCCGGCCCGAGGTCATCAGGCCCAGTTCGCGGGGGCGGATCGTCTGGAGACTTCCGGTGGAGTCGCGGTGCAGCACCTCCCCCTCGTGCAGCCAGCTCACCGTCTGCAGGCCCATGTGCGGGTGCGGGGGCACCTGCATGCCGGGCTCGTCGGCGATGTCGTCGGGGCCGTAGTGGTCCACGAAGCACCAGGCGCCCACCATGCGCCGACCCAGGTTGGGCAGCAGCCGGCGGACCTCGGTGGACCCGCCGAGCCGGACGCGGCGAGGGCTGAGGAGTTCACGCACCGGCTCCGCCACGACGAACCCACGGCCACCGCAGACGGCGGGAACCGGCTCGCGGTCAAGATTGCTCATGGCGCCAACCTAGCCCCGCCGGACCCGCCCCGTCAGTCCGTCGCCCGCGCTGTCGCCCGGTCAGGTAGAGGTTCGCTTCCGGATGCGGTTCCCGGTGCGTGGGCCGCCGCGGCGGCCCACCGGTGCGCGCCGGGCCGAGGGCGGCCGTCCGCACCCGCAAGTCCCGGCATAGTGGAATATTCAACAACCCTGGGCCGTTCTCGCCCCCGAAGGAGGTCACGAGTGGACACGACGTACTACGACCACGGAACGACTGCGGAGCGCTGGGAGCGCGGGCGGATGTTCTTCGACGCCGAGGAGTACACGGCGGCGGCCCGGGTCCTGGGCGGACTGGTCGAGGAGGTGCCCGAGCAGACGGCGGCCCGGCTGCTGCTGGCGCGCGCCTACTACCACTCGGCCCAACTGCGCCGCGCCGAGAGCGAGTTGCGCATCATCGTGGACCGCGACCCGGTCGAGCACTACGCCCGGCTGATGCTGGGCCGCACGCTCCAGCGCCAGGGCCGGCACGAGGAGGCGGCCTCGCACCTGCGGATCGCCTCGGCACTGGCGGGCGACTTCGACCAGGTCTGACAGGTCTGACAGGTCTGAGCGGCCGGACCGGGGAGGGTGACGGTCCGGCCCGGACGGGACCGGGACACGCGGCGGGGTACGCGGCAGCGCTGCCGCGTACCCCGCCGTCGTTCCGCTACGGCGTCACCCGGTCGCCGCTCCGCCGCCGGAGGTCCGCCTCCCCCGCCGGTGCGCGATCTCGCCGAGTACGACGTCGACGGCGACGAAGCAGACCAGCGGGATACCGAGCAGCGGCACGAACCAGCCGAGGACGGCGACCGCCGCGAGGCCGGGGACGAGGACGTACGGCGGTACGTGTTGCCAGGCGCCGCGTGGTACCGGGCGGCCGAACGCCGAGCCGCGGCCGCGCTGCCACCACATGCGGTAGCCCCACACGATCAGCAGGATCAGCGCGAGCGCGAGCAGCATCAGGGCGAGCTGGTTGACCAGCCCGAACAGGGCCCCGCTGTGCAGGTCGATGCCCCAGCGGGTGAGCTTGGCGAGCACCGGGTGGTCCGCGAACCGCAGCACGTCGGTGACCTCGCCGGTCGCCGGGTCGATCGCGACCGCGTCCTGCTTCGTGGGCCAGCTCCGCTGGATCTGCTTGACGACGTACGCGGAGGAGGCGTCCGCGGGCGGGACGATCTCCACCGGGTCGCCGAGCCCCTCGGCGCGCGCGGCGGCCAGCACCTTGTCGAGGCCGACGCCGGGTCCGGCGTCCCCGCCGGCGGCGGCCGCGTCGTGCCCGGCGTGTTCCCCGCCGCCGGCCGCCGTCGCGACGGACGGGGTGGACTGGCCGAGCGAGGTGCGCAGTTCGTCGATGTTCGCACCGGCGTACGTGGACCAGGTCAGACCGGTCGCCGAGAGGAACAGGAACCCGGCCGCGGCCCAGGCGCCCACGGTGCCGTGCAGGCCCAGGGTGCGGCGGCGCCCGCTGGTGCCGCGCACCTTGCGCAGCGCGCGGCGGCGCGAGAACCACAGCGCCAGGCCGCCCAGCGCGACCACCCACAGCCAGCTCGCGGCGAGCTCGCTGTAGAGGCGGCCGGTCTCGCCCAGGTGGAGGTTGCGGTGGAGTTCGCTGATCCAGGTGCGCAGCGGCAGCGCGCCGGACGAGCCGTACTGTTCGAGGGCGCCGCGCACCTCGCCGGTGTACGGGTCCACGAACACGGCGAGCGTGTGGTCGGCGCCGACGCCCTCGACGCCGGAGAGCAGCACCCGGGTGGTCGCGTCGGGCGCCGGCGAGGGCCGTACCGCGGTGACGGTGCCCTCGGGGTGCGCCTTGCGGGCCGCGGCCACCTGTGCGGAGATCGGCAGTTCGGCGTCGCCGACGGGCACGGTCGTCTCGTGGGCGTACAGGAGCTTCTCGGCTTGGTACGAGCCGGCGTACAGCAGGCCGGTGACCGCGGCGACGAGCAGGAACGGCGCGACGACCACGCCCGCGTAGAAGTGCAGTCGCAGGACCAGTGGGCGCAGTGTGGTCCACCCGCGGGGGGACGGCGCGGGTGGAACGGGTCGCGGGGCCTCGTCCGTGGTGGTCGAGGGAGCGGTGGGCATGGGCGGCTTCTCCGGCGGTCGGGGACGTGGGCTGCCAGGGCGGTGAGCGTGGCGGTCCAGTAGTCGGTGGCGGGTCCGGCCGAGTTCCCGGGGCATCGAGTGGCGCGTGTCACAGGCGAGTGCCGTCGCTCGCGCGGGGCCGTGGCATGCTGGCTCGATGGCATCTCCGAGCGATCGCACTCCCCTTGTCGAGCTGGTGGAGGAACTCCTCGCCGCCGAAGGACCGTTGCCCATCGTCGCGGCCGGCGACCCGGTGCTGCGGGCCGGCACCGGGCGCTACGAGGGCGAGCTGGGACCCGCGCTGCTGGCGCGTTTCGTCGAGGCGCTGCGTGTCACCATGCGGGCGGCGCCGGGGGTGGGGCTGGCGGCACCGCAGGTGGGGGTGCCGCTGCGGATCGCGGTGATCGAGGACCCGGCGCCGGTGTCCGAGGAGGTCCGGCTGGCCCGGGGCCGGGTGCCGCTGCCGTTCCGGGTGCTGGTCAATCCGTCGTACACGCCCGTCGGCACGGCCCGTGCCGGGTTCTTCGAGGGCTGCCTGAGCGTGCCAGGCTGGCAGGCGGTGGTGGCGCGGGCCGCCGAGGTGCGGCTGACCGGTGAGGACGAGCACGGCCGGGCGCTGGACGAGGTGTTCACGGGCTGGCCCGCCCGGATCGTGCAGCACGAGACGGACCATCTCGACGGGATGCTCTACCTCGACCGGGCGGAGCCTCGCTCGCTGTCGTCGAACCAGACGGTGCTGGAGCGCTGGACGGGTGCCACACCCGAGGCGGCGGCGAAGGCCCTGGGGTTCGAACTGCCGGGCTGAGCAGGGACGGAGGACTGCCGGGTGCGGGTTCCGGGGCCCGGGCGGGCCCCGGAACGCGCCGGGTCAGCCGCGGTAGGCCTCCAGCAGGCGCAGCCACACCTCGCTGATCGTCGGGTACGACGGGACCGCGTGCCAGAGCCTGGCGACCGGCACCTCCGCGGCGACGGCGATCGTCGCCGAGTGGATCAGCTCGCCGACGCCGGGGCCGACGAGGGTGACGCCGAGGAGGGTCTCGCGGTCGAGGTCGACGACCATGCGGGCGCGGCCCCGGTAGCCGTCGCCGTACAGGCCCGCGCCCGCCGCCGAGGAGATGTCCACGTCGACCGCGCGCACACGTCGGCCGGTTGCCTCGGCCTCCGCCAGGGACAGGCCGACCGCCGCGGCCTCCGGGTCGGTGAAGACGACCTGGGGGACGGCGCCGTGGTCGGCCGTGGCGGAGTGTGCGCCCCAGGCGCTCGTGTCCAGGGGGGTGCCGGCGGCGCGGGCGGCGATCGCGGCACCCGCGATGCGGGCCTGGTACTTGCCCTGGTGGGTGAGCAGGGCGCGGTGGTTGGCGTCACCGACGGCGTACAGCCAGTCGTTCCCGGTGACCCGGAGGGTGTCGTCGACCGGCAGCCAGGAGCCCGGCTCCAGGCCGATGGTGTCGAGGCCGATGTCGTCGGTGCGCGGGGCGCGGCCGGTGGCGAAGAGGATCTCGTCGGCCTCGATGCGGTCGCCGCTGTCGGTGACGACCACGACCGTGCCGTTCTCGCGGGTCACCGACTTGACGGCGGTGCCGGTGCGGACGTCGGCGCCCGCCTCGGTGAGCGCGGCGGCGACCAGCTCGCCCGCGAACGGCTCCATACGGGCGAGCAGGCCCGCGCCGCGGACGAGGAGGGTCACCTGGGAGCCGAGGGCCTGCCAGGCGGTGGCCATCTCGGTGGCGACGACGCCGCCGCCCACCACCACGAGCCGTCCCGGGACCGCGTGCGCGCTGGTGGCCTCGCGGCTGGTCCAGGGCCGGACCTCGGCGAGGTCCGGCAGGCCGGGCAGCAGGGCGCGGGTGCCGGTGCACACGGCGACGGCGTGCCGGGCGGTGAGCACGTGCCGCTCGCCGTCCGGGCCGGTCACGGTGACCGTACGGGGTCCGGCCAGGCGGCCGTGTCCGCGGTACAGGACGGCGCCGGTCCCCTCCAGCCACCCGACCTGGCCGTCGTCCTTCCAGTCGGAGGTGAAGTAGTCGCGGTGGGCGAGGACCGCGGCCGCGTCGAGGGGGCCCTGCACCGCCTGGCGCAGACCGGGCACGCGGCGGGCGTCGGCGCGGGCGATGACCGGGCGCAGCAGGGCCTTGCTGGGCATGCAGGCCCAATAGGAGCACTCGCCGCCGACCAGTTCGCTCTCCACGACCGCGGTGGACAGGCCGGCCGCGCGGGTGCGGTCGGCGACGTTCTCCCCCACGGGCCCGGCCCCGAGCACCACGACGTCGTACGCGATGGATTCCGTTTCCGTCATGGCACACAGTCTGCTGGGTGGGGTGCGTGGCGGCCACATGGACGGGTGTGCCGGGCGGCGGTGGAATACCCTCCCGTGCGGCCGTGTTGTGCGGACGGCCTGGCCCCACACCGGAGAGAGGGATACGAGCATGAGCAGCACCGTGGAGCTCACCAAGGAGAACTTCGACCGGACGGTCACGGAGAACGAGTTCGTTCTCATCGACTTCTGGGCTGCCTGGTGCGGGCCGTGCCGTCAGTTCGCACCGGTGTACGAGAAGGCGGCCGAGGCCAACCCGGACCTGGTCTTCGGCAAGATCGACACGGAGGCGCAGCCCGAGCTGGCCGCGGCCTTCGGCATCCAGTCCATTCCGACGCTGATGATCGTCCGCGACCAGGTCGCCGTCTTCGCCCAGCCGGGCGCGCTGCCGGAGCCCGCGCTCGCGGACCTCATCGGGCAGGCCCGGAAGCTGGACATGGACGAGGTGCGCAAGAGCATCGCCGAGCAGCAGGCGGGGGCCGACACCGAGGGCGAGTAGTCCGGGTCCGGACACTGATCCCCCGGCCGCGCCGCGCGCCGTGACGGCCCCGGGGCCGACGATCCCGGGGCCGGAGGCGGCCGGAAGTGCCCCTAGAACGGGTACGGCGCCACGTCGCCGCGGACCGTCGTCCAGCGCACGTCGGTGAAGGCCTCCAGGTTGGCCTCGCCGCCGAAGCGGGCGCCGGTGCCGGACGCGGCGATGCCGCCGAAGGGCGCCACGGCCTCGTCGTTCACCGTCTGGTCGTTGATGTGGACGATGCCGGTCGGGACGCGCTCGGCGAGGTCGAGGCCGCGGGCGGCGTCGCGGGTGACGATGCCAAGGGAGAGGCCGTACGGGCTCGCGGCGGCCAGCGCGGCCGCCTCGTCCGCGGTGGCGAAGGACCGTACGGGCGCGACCGGGCCGAAGACCTCCTGCGCGTAGGCGGGGGTGTGGTCGTCGACGTCCGCGAGGACGGTCGGCCGGTAGAAGAGGTCCTCGTACGTTCCGCCCGCGGCGAGCTTGGCGCCCCCGGCGGTGCTCGACTCCACCAGTGCGTGCACCTTGGCGAGTTGGGTGCCGTCGATGAGCGGGCCGAGGTGGACCTGGGCGCGGTGCGGGTCGCCGACCGCGAGGGCGTCGGCCTTGGCGGCGAGCCGCTCGACGTACTGCGCGTACAGGGAGTGGTGGACGAGGTGGCGGCCGGTCGTCATGCAGATCTGGCCCTGGTGGAAGAACGAGCCCCAGGCCGCGGTGGAGATCACCGCGTCCAGGTCGGCGTCCTCCAGCACGACCAGGGCGGAGTTGCCGCCGAGTTCCAGGTGGGCCCGCTTCAGATGCCGGCCGGCCGCCTCGCCGACGGCGCGGCCGGCCGCGGTGGAGCCGGTGAAGGAGATGACCGGCACCTGCGGATCGGCGACCAGCGCCTGCCCGGCCTCGGGCCCGCCGGGCAGCACCGCCAGCAGGTCCTCGGGCAGGCCCGCCGCCGCGAGGACCGCGGCAAGGGCGAGGCCGCCGCAGACCGCGGTGCGCGGGTCGGGCTTCAGGACGACCGCGTTGCCGAGCGCCAGGGCCGGGGCGACCGAGCGGATGGAGAGGATCAGCGGGGCGTTGAACGGGGCGATCACGCCCACCACGCCGACCGGGACGCGCCGCGTGTACGACAGCCGGGGCGCCTCGCTGGGCAGCACCTGTCCGGCCGGACGGGAGGCCAGCGCGGCGGCCTCGTAGCACTCCTGCGCCGCGACGTGCAGCTCGAAGTCGGCCTTGCCGGGGATCGACCCCGACTCACGGACGAGCCACTCCCGCAGCTCGTCCGCGTGCGCCGTGAACAGGTCGCCCGCCTTGCGCAGCACCCCGGCGCGCACGAAGTGCGGCACGCGCGCCCACTCCCGTTGGGCGGCGCGGGCGTCGGCCGCGGCGGTGCGGACGTCCTCGGCGGTGGCCAGGGCGACCGTGCCGAGCGGGTCGCCGGTGGAGGGCTCGGTGACGGCGTACTCGGGTCCCGTCAGGGTCCGGGTCTGCCAGGTGCTGGGGTCGAGCAACGGCATGGCGGCTCTCCGTTCATGACCGGCGGGACTCGGGGCGGGAGTCCCGTGCGGTACGCGGCCGGTACCGGCGGCCGCGTGGCGGGACACGGCCGGTGCGGCGGCCGTGCGGCGGGGCGCGGTGATCCGGCGCAGCCCGGCGAGCCGCGTCCGGTGGTCGAACGCATACCCATCTTGTTGAGCACGCAACATCTTAGTCGCGCCGCGGGGAGAACGCCGTGGGGAAAACGCCGCGGAAGACGAACGGCCCGCCGCCCGGGCCGGGCACAACCCCGAACAAGCGTCAACCAGTTGGCCCGACCCCGCGCACCGCCACGCGGGGAGCGCCTTCGTCTCAGCTCGACTCGCGGTGCACCACCGAGGATCCCAGGACCTGGTGCGTCCCGGGGTCCGCGCCGGGGTCGCGCACGGCGCGGTCGACCAGTTCGGCGAGGTCACGGCCGGACGGCAGCTCGATGTGGACCGTGCTCAGCCGGGGCCGCAGCAGCCGGCCGAGCATCAGGTCGTCGGCGCCGATGACGGCCGTCTCCGCCGGGATGCGCACACCGTCGTCCTGGAGGGCGCGCATCAGCAGCATCCCGTACTCGTCGTTGTACGTGAACACGGCGTCGAGGCCCAGCTCCCGCCAGCGGGCGGCGAGCCGGGCGGCGGCCTCCTCCTCGTAGGCGAGGGGCAGTTCGGTGACGACGGCGCCGGTGCCCGCCAGCGCGTCGCGCACCCCGGCGAGGCGGAGCCGGGAGAGCGGTTCCAGGCCGGGCTCCTCGGGGACGACGACGCCGACCCGACGGCGGCCGCGGGCGTAGAGGTGCGCACCGGCGGCCCGGCCGACCCCCTCGTGGTCCATGAGCAGGGCGTGGGCGCCCTCGACGGGTTCGGAACCGAGGGTGACCACGGCCCGGGCGCCGGAGCGCTTGAGCACCGCCACGCCGGCCGGGCCGAGTTCGACGCCGGGCACCAGGACCGCGACCGGCCGGAGCTCGGCCCAGGCGCGGGCGGCCTCGTCGCCGTGCAACCCGACACTGCCGTACTGCACGACCGTGTAGTCGAGCCGGCCGAGCGCCCACTGGAGATCGTTGAGGAACTGGCTGTAGAGCGGGCCGGCCTGGACGGCCGGTGCGGGCATGAGCACCATCCGGCTGTGCCCGGCGCGCAGACTGCGGGCGGCCGCGTGCGGGACGTACCCCAGTTCCTTCGCGGCCTGGTGGACGCGGCGGCGGGTGGGCTCGCTGATCCGCACGGCACTGGTGTTGTTCAGGACGTAGGAGACGGTCGCGCGCGAGACGCCGGCCAGTCTGGCCACGTCGGCACTCGTGGGCACCGAACGCGGTGCGGGCAGCGCGGGCGTGGTCGATTTCGGTATCTGCACCATGACGTACCGCATCTTGGCAGAGGCGTGGGCGCGGGGCCCGAGCGGGGGACGGCCGTTCACTGTGCAACAACGTGCGGGTGTCCGGACGGTTTCACTCCGTGACGCGTGTCACCAGATCCGCCCAGTTCGCCTCGATACGTTCCAGGGACATCCCGCACTGCCGGGTCAGATGATGGATCAGCGCCGGACTGAGCTGGGCCATCAGGGCGTGGGCGAGCATCTCCGCGTCCGCGTCCGGCACGGCCAGCCGCAGCAGCATGGCGACATGGGCGTGCTGCACCTGGCGGGCCGGTACGGAGAACCGGCGCTCGGGGGTCGGCTCGGCCGCCAGCTGCAGATCCAGTTCGTCCGCCGAGCGGCGCAGCAGCGCGCAGCCGAACGCCCGCAGCCGCTCCGCCGGCGGCGCTCCGGGGCCCAGCGGCGGCGGTCCACAGAGGAACGCGGCCTGAAGCTTCTTCTCGGAGTGGTCGAGCAGCGCCGTGAGCAGACCGGTGCGGTCGCCGAAGCGGCGGAAGACGGTCCCCTTGCCGACGGAGGCCTCCGCGGCCACCGCCTCCATCGTGACGCCCGCGGCCCCGTGCTCCGCGATCAGGCGCGCGGCCGCGTCCAGCAGCCGGGCCCGGTTGCGCGCGGCGTCGGCACGCAGGCACGGCTCGTCCCGCTCGGTGCCGAGCTGGAGCAACTCAGGCTCTCCGACCGGAAATTCCGGTTTCGGAAGGGGAGGCAGAGATCCGGACATGAACTCAGCGTAAAGCATCCGGAATGAAGTGGACCCCGGTCCGGTTACAGTGGTACCCATAAGCGGACCTCGGTCCGGATTTTTTCGTCAGTGTTTCAACATCCTGGGAGTTCGCATGTCTGTCCGTATTCTCGCGCTCGTCGGTAGCCTCCGCGCCGGTTCGCACAACCGTCAGCTCGCCGAGGCGGCCGTCAAGCTGGCTCCCGAGGGCGCCGCGGTCGAGCTGTACGAAGGCCTGGCCGAGATCCCGTTCTACAACGAGGACATCGACGTCGAGGGCAACGTCCCGGCCGCCGCCGCCAAGCTGCGTGCCGCCGCCCAGGAGGCCGACGCGCTCCTGCTGTTCTCGCCCGAGTACAACGGCACCATCCCGGCCGTCCTGAAGAACGCCATCGACTGGCTGTCCCGTCCGTACGGCACCGGCGCCCTCACCGGCAAGCCCGTCGCCGTGGTCGGCACCGCCTTCGGCCAGTTCGGCGGCGTGTGGGCGCAGGACGAGACCCGCAAGGCCGCGAGCATCGCGGGCGCCAAGGTGCTCGAGGACGTCAAGCTGTCCATCCCGGGCTCCGTCGTCCGCTTCGCCGAGACCCACCCGGCCGACGACGCCGAGGTCGCCGCCCAGCTGACCGACGTCATCGCCCGTCTGCACGGCCACGCCGGCGAGACCGTCGCCGCCTGACCTCGGTCGGCACTCCCGCGAGGGGGCCGGAGCCTTCGGGCCCGGCCCCTCTCGTGCGTCAGTCGAGTTCGGCCAGCCGGCGTACGGCCGGGGCCACGAAGCTCTCGATCCAGGCGGCGGGCTCGCCCAGCCGCGGCGCGAGGATCACGGTGTCGATGCCGAGCCCCGCGTAGCCGCGAATGTCGCGCAGGAAGGCGTCGAGGTCGCCCGTGGTGGCCGGTTCCCCGGTGTACGCGATCGTCCTGCGGATCGTCGCCGGGTCGCGCCCCTCGGCCTCGCAGTGCTCGCGCAGCACGTCGAGCTTGTGCCGGACCTGCTCGGGCGACTCCGCGATCAGGTTGCAGGCGTCCGCGTACCGGGCGACCAGCCGCAACGTCTTCCGCTCGCCACCGCCGCCGACCATGATCTCCGGGTGCGGCGCACTGACCGGCGCCGGCACGCACAGGGTCTCGGCGAGCCGGTAGTGCCTGCCCTCGAACGGGCCGTCGTCCCGCGGATCCCACATCCGCAGGCAGATCCGCAGGGTCTCCTCCAGCCGCTCGAACCGCTCCGCGACCGGCGGGAACGGCACCCCGAGCCCCTCGTGCTCCCGGTCGTACCAGGCCGCGCCGATACCCAGGGTGGCCCGGCCGCCGGAGAGCACGTCGAGCGTGGTGACGATCTTGGCGAGCAGTCCGGGGTGCCGGTAGGTCACGCCGGTCACCAGCGCGCTCAGCCGCACGGTGGAGGTGTGCCCGGCGAGGTAGCCGAGCGTCGTGTAGGCCTCCAGCATCGGGTCCTCGGCGCCGCCGTTGAACTCCATCTGGAAGTAGTGGTCCATCACCGACAGCCAGCCGACCCCCGCCGCCTCGGCCGCGGCACCCGTCGCGGCGAGCTCGGCACCCAGCGCGGGTCCGCCCCCGGAGTGGTCGAACCGGTTGATGTGCACACCCGCATGCATGTCCGTCTCCGCTCACCCTGTTCTCCGCCGACCCTGACGACGCTAGGCGCTGGAGCACGCTCGAAGGCAAGCGACACCGGGTGCGGCGGCGGCACCGGGCGGAGCCGGCCAGGTGCCGTTCATCGGAGAGACAAATCTTATTCATAGGGGTGATGGCCGACCGCCTCGTCTGCAAGGGTGAGGCGATGCAGACCGCTTACCGAAGACTGCTGAAACTGATGCCCCGACTGGGCCTTCAGGTGACCGATCTCGGCCCGGGCACCGCTGTGGTCTCCCGGCACGGAGGGCGGATCCGGCTCCCCCTGGGACCGGGTGCGGACGTGCTGGCCAGAGACAACGGCCGCTATACGGTGGCCGGTGCGGGCGCGGACACCTGGGTCGTCCGGCGCCGCAGGTCGGGCGACCGGCAGGAGGAGAGCGTCGGGCAGTCGACCACCGTCCGCCTCGGCGACAGCGGAGCGAGCCTGCTGCTGGACCCGGCGGCCGGGAACGACGAACGCAAGCTGCAGCTCGCGGCGGCCGAGTACCTCTGCCACCAGCACGTGGCCGGGATGCTGGAGCTGTACGGGGTGAACTGCGTGTTCGACGTGGGGGCCAACCGGGGCCAGTACGCCCGGCGGCTGCGCCGCTTCGGCTACACCGGCCGCATCGTCTCCTTCGAGCCCACCGCCGAGCACTTCGCCACGCTGGAGAAGGCCGCCGCGGACGACCCGGACTGGTGGGTGTACCCGTACGGCCTCGGCCGTGAGGACACGACGAGCACCATCCACACGGGCTGGAACACCATGAACTCGCTGCTCCCGCCCAGCGACTACGGCAAGGGCCGCTACGGCCGGTTCGCCAGGAGCGACACCGAGGAGATCCAGATCCGGCGCCTGGACTCGATGATGGCGAAGGCGCTCGACGGCATCGACACGCCCCGCCCGTTCCTGAAGATGGACACCCAGGGATACGACCTGGAGGTGTTCGCCGGCGGCGGCGACCGCGTGGCGGAGTTCGCGGGCCTGCAGTCGGAGGTCGCGCTGCTGCGGCTGTACGAGGGCAGCCCGCCGATGACCGAGGCGATCGGCGTCTACGAGGCCGCCGGCTTCGGGATCACCGGAATGTACCCGGTGACCCGCGAGGCCGACACCGGCCGGGTGATCGAGTTCGACTGCGTGATGATGCGCGCGGACGCCGCCCCCCGCAAGAGCTGACCGAGCGGCACGACCGTCCGCCGGGGCACGCGCCCCGGCGGACGGTCCGGCGCGTGCCCCGGGCGGGCGGTCCGGCAGGCGGGCCCGCCGGGGTCAGCCGCCCACCGGCGCGCCGGTCCGCGCGGTGCGCCGGGCGAGCAGCCGCAGGGCCAGCTCGCCCCACTGGAGGTTGGCGCGCTCCAGCGCCAGGCCCGCCTGAAGGGTGAGGTAGGGGCCGATGCGCTCACCCGTGCCGCAGTACTCCTCCTCGGTCCGTCCGGCCAGCAGCCGTTCCCGGGCCCGCTCGTAACGGGCGAGTTTGGCGGCGGACCGCTCGGTGCGCCGTACGATCTCGGCGCGGACGGCGTCGACGTCGCCCGGGTCGCCGAGATCGACGCACTGCACCTTGACCAGCAGTTCGTCCCGGATCGCCAGCGGCTTGGCGGAACCCTCCGCGAGGAAGGCGCGCACGGCGCCGTGCCCGGCGTCGGTGAGCGAGAAGAGCCGCTTGTTGGGCCGGCGCTCCTGCTCCACGACCCGCGCGGCGACGAGCCCGTCGCCCGCCATGCGTTCCAGCTCCCGGTAGATCTGCTGCGGGGTGGCCATCCAGAAGTTGGCGACCGAGGCCTCGAAGCCCTTCGCGAGGTCGTACCCGGACGCCTCGCCCTCCAGGAGCGCGGCCATCACCGCGTTGCGCAGAGCCATGCGGCTGAACGTAACACCCCGGCCGGGTCAGGCCGCGAGGCGCTCCACCACCCCCTTGGCCTTCACGGCCGCGTCCTGGTGGGCGCGCTCGCGGGAGGCCTCGAACAGCGGGACCAGCTCGGCCATCGCCGGGTTGTGCGGGGCCATGGTGAGCTCGGGGACGATGAAGTCGACGTCCACGGCGAGCATGTCGCGCAGCAGGGCCTCCAGATAGTTCTGCACGTGGTCGAAGCCCTCGCGCGGGGTGCCGGGGCCGTAGGCGCCGCCGCGGCTGGCGACCACGGTCACGGGGGTGCCCTTGATCTTCGACTCCCCGTTCATCGCGGTGCGGCCGACCATGATCACGCTGTCCAGCCACGCCTTGAGGGTCGAGGGGATCGCGAGGTTGTACATCGGGGCGCCGATCACCACCGCGTCGGCCTGCTCCAGCTCCTCCACCAGCCGGACGCGTTCGGCGAAGGCGGCGGCCTGGGCGGGCGTGTGCGTGGCGGGGTCGGCGAAGGCGGCCGTGTGGGCGTCGGCGGTGATGTGCGGGACGGGGTGCGCGGCGAGGTCGCGGTAGATCACCTCGCCCTCCGGGTGCTGCTCCTCCCAGGTCCTGCGGAAGGCGGCCGTGACGGACCGGGAGGCGGACGCCCCGCCCGGGAACACGGACGAGTCGATGTGCAGCAACGTGGCCATGAGCGTCTCCAAAGGAGTGGTGCCCACCCCGGAAGGCGGGCTGAATTTTCGTACTCACCTATGAATAACATAGTCGCTTACTATTTTTCATCCCCGCACGAGGGGGCGGGTATCCTGAGGCCATGGCGATCGACGGGGTACGGCACGCGGCGGCCCACGGCCAGGTCCACAGTCCGGCGGCCTGCTCGCGCGTGGACGACGGCATCACGCGCGTCTTCGACCTGCTGGGCAAGAGGTGGACGGGGCCGATCGTGTCCGTCCTGCTGAACGGCCCGACGTACTTCGCCGACCTGCGCCGGGCCGTCCCGGGCATCAGCGAGCGCATGCTGTCGGACCGGCTGACGGAGCTCGGCATCGCCGGGCTCGTCGTGCGCGAGGTCGACGAGGGCCCGCCGCTGCGGGTCTCCTATCGGCTCACCCCGGCCGGGGCGGCGCTGGAGCCCGCCCTGGAGGAACTGCGCCGGTGGGCCGAGGCGCATCTGCCGGACAAGGGCCCGTGCGGGCCGCCCGACTGACGGCCCCGGCCCATGACGAAGAGGGCGCCTTCCCGGCGCGTCACGCACCGGGAAGGCGCCCTCTTCGTGTCCTCGGGGGCACCGATCGCCCCTCGACCCCGAGTCGGCGGACCCCCGACGGCGCCGGCCGCCCGCCGTCGAGCCGTACGGGGGCCGGGCCCGCGCGGTCGCCGACCGGTCCCCGTCCGCTCCCGCGTGGGACGTTCCACCGGCGGGCCGCCAGACGTTACCGTGCGGTAGACATCGCAGTCCCGAAGGAAGACCCGAGGAGTCACGCAGCCGTCGCCGACAGCCATCCGGATGCCTGCGCACACTCCCCACGCCGTCCCGGAGGAGTCCCGAATGACGCTCGACCGTTCCGCCGGCCTGGCGGCGACCGCACGTGCGCTGGCCGACGGGGAGGTGACCTCCCGGGCTCTCGTAGAGGACGCGCTCGCCCGCATCGAGGCCACCCGGACCACCCTCAACGCCTTCCGGATCGTGCGTACCCGAGCCGCGCTCGCCGAGGCCGCGGCGGCGGACGAGGAACTGGCCGCGGGCGCGCGCCGCCCGCTGCTCGGGGTGCCGGTGGCCGTCAAGGACGACATGGACGTTGCGGGCGAGCCGACCGCGTTCGGCTGCCCGGGCGAGTTCCCGCCGGTCGCCGAGGACGGAGAGGCGGTACGACGGCTGCGCGCGGCCGGAGCCGTCATCGTCGGCAAGACCAACACCTGCGAACTGGGACAGTGGCCCTTCACCGAGGGCCCCGCCTTCGGCGCGACCCGCAACCCGTGGAACCCGCGGCACACACCGGGCGGTTCGTCCGGGGGCTCCGCCGCCGCGGTCGCCGCCGGCCTGGTGCCCGCGGCGCTCGGCTCGGACGGCGCCGGTTCGGTGCGGATCCCGGCCTCCTGGACCCACCTGGTCGGCATCAAGCCGCAGCGCGGACGCATCTCGACCTGGCCGCTCGGCGAGTCCTTCCAGGGCATCACGGTCAACGGCACCCTGGCCCGTACCGTCGGGGACGCCGCCCTGCTGCTGGACGCGGCCGCCGGCAACCACCCGCTCGACCCGCACCGGCCGCCCGGCCTGGACATCTCGGCGGCGGTGGGCCGCGATCCCGGGCGGCTGCGCATCGCCCTGTCCCTGGAGCCGCCGTTCACCGCGGTGTCCGCCCGTCTCCAGCCCCAGGTACGCGCCCGGGTGGTCGAACTCGCCGAGCGGCTGGCCGCGTTCGGGCACACGGTCGAGGAGGCCGACCCGCCGTACGGCCGGATCGGACTGGCCTTCCTGCCGCGCGCGACCGCCGGGATCGCCGAACGGGTCGCCACCGTGCCCTTCCCCGAACTGCTCGACCCTCGCACCCACGGCTCCGCACGGCTCGGCCGGCTGCTCGGCGGGGCACCGCTGCGGGCGGCCCGACGTGCGGAAACGGTCCTGCACCGTCGTATCGGCGCGTTCTTCGAGACGTACGACGTGGTGCTGGCGCCGACGACCGCCACTCCGCCGCTGCGGGTCGGCGCCCTGCGCGATCTGGGCGGACTGGCCACCGACCGCGCCGTCATCGCCGCCTGCCCCTACGCCTGGCCCTGGAACGTGCTGGGCTGGCCCGGGGTCAACGTCCCGGCCGGGTTCGTCGACGACGGCCTGCCGGTGGGGGCGCAGTTGCTCGGTCCGGCCCACAGCGAGCCGCTGCTGGTGTCGCTGGCCGCGCAGTTGGAGGCCGACCTGCGCTGGCACGAGCGATGGCCGGAGCTCGCGGCCCTGGACTCCCCGGCTGCGTAAGGGTGTTACGGCCGGAGAGCCTGCGTGCCGGGTGCCGCCCGCCGGGCACCGATTTCGTCCGGAGCTCTTAGGCTTTGAGCATGGACGACGCGTCGTTGGTGGGGCTTATGGGGCGGGTCACCGGGACGGTCGGACCCGGACTGGTCGGCGAGGTGATCGTCCGGGTGCGCGGCGGGGCCGAGCACTTCCTGGCCTACTCCGTCTCGGGCACGGAGCGGCTGGAGCGCGGCACGGTGGTCATGGTGGTGGAGCACCTGCCGCCGCGCACGGTCTACGTCACTGCCGCGTACGACAGTTGAGCCCGCACCGGCGCAGGTGAGAGCGCTGTGTGTCAAGGTTGCGACAAGGTTCCGTCAGCGTCTTCTCCCCGTGCTCACGCGGGAGCACACTCCCTTCGTTCGGTGCCGAAAGGGCACCATTCAAAGGGGGCGAATGCCGATGTTCGTCGGCGTCGTGGCGGGGGCGGCGGTGGCCGCCGTCCTCGTGCTGGTCGGTGTCTTCAAGTTGATGTGGCGGGTGGCCGAGCCCAACGAGGCGCTCATCATCTCCGGTTCCACCCACCGGACCGAGGGGCTCGAGGCGGGGATGGGGTTCCGCATCGTCACGGGGCGCGGCACGCTGGTGCTGCCCGGCGTGCAGGCGGTGCGCAAGCTCTCGCTCGACCTGAACGAGACCGAGTTGCACGTGGACTGCGTGACCCACCAGGGCATTCCGCTCAAGGTGCGGGGCGTGGTCATCTTCAAGGTGGGCGACGACTTCGTGTCGATCGCCAACGCGGCGCGCCGCTTCCTCGACCAGCAGAAGCTGATGTCGGAGCGGGTGCACAACGTCTTCGCCGGTCATCTCCGTTCCATCGTGGGCGGGTTGACGGTCGAGGACATGATCCGGGACCGGGAGAAGCTCACCGGTCAGACCCGGGCCGCCTGCGGCACGGAGATGGAGAAGCTCGGACTCATCGTCGACTCGTTGCAGATCCACGAGATCGAGGACCCGACCGGGTACATCCAGAACCTGGCGATGCCGCACGCCGCGGCCGTGCAGCGGGACGCGCGCATCGCGCAGGCGGAGGCGAACCGGCTCGCCACCGAGGCCGAGCAGCAGTCGTACGCGCGGATGGCGGAGGCCACCCGGGACAGCGAGATCCTCCAGGCGGGCTACCAGGCCGAGCGCGACCACGCGGGGGCGAAGGCGCGGCAGGCCGGTCCGCTCGCCGACGCCGCCGCCCGGCAGGAGGTCGTCGTCCAGGAGACCCGGGTCGCGGAACTGGAGGCCGACCGCCGCGAGCAGCAGCTCCAGGCCGACATCCGCAAGCCCGCGGACGCCAGGGCGTACGAGAAGCGCACGCTGGCCGAGGCCGAACGCGACGCGCGGATCTCGGCGGCCCAGGCCAAGGCGAAGGAGACGGAACTCGCGGCCGCGGCCGAGGCGACCCGGGTGAAGACGGCCGCGGGCGCCGAGGCCCAGGCGACCGAGGCGCGCGGTGCCGCGGCCGCCACCGCCACCCGGGTCACCGGCGAGGCCGAGGCCGCCTCGGCGCGGGCCAGGGGTCTGGCGGAGGCCGAGGCGGTCAAGGCCAAGGGTCTGGCCGAGGCGGAGGCCATCAAGGCGCGGGCCGCCGCGCTCGCCGAGAACCAGGAGGCGGTCGTCGCCCAGCAACTGGCCGAGAACTGGCCGGAGATCGTCAGGGCCGGGGCGTCCGCCTTCGGCAGTGTCGACAACATGGTGCTGCTCAACGGCGCCGACGGCATGGCCGAGTTGTTCGCCAAGGCGCTCACGATGGGCGGCACCGGGCTGGGCCTCGCGCGTCAGTTGCTGGCCTCGATGAACCAGAACGGGCCTTCCGCGAACGGGACTTCGCCGGTCAACGGGATCGCGGGTGCGCCGTCGCAGAAGGTGCCGGTGGAGGAGGGCTGACCGTCGGGGCGCACGGCGGTCGTCCGCCGTGCGCCCCCGTCCCGTACGGTACGGATCGTGACTGCGTCTACCGATGAGAACGTCCCGGGCCGCTACGGCCCCACCGCGACCACCGAGGCCGACCCCCGCGAGGTCGGCCGGGTACGGACCGAGTACGCGCCCGCGCACGACGGCGATCCGGACCCCGGTGAGATCGTGTGGACCTGGGTGCCCTTCGAGGAGAACGACGGCCGGGGCAAGGACCGTCCGGTGCTGGTCGTCGCCCGCGAGGCCGCGGGCACGGTGCTCGCCGTGCAGCTCTCCAGCAAGCGGCACGACGGCGACCGCGAGTGGGTGCCGATCGGCAGCGGACCGTGGGACCGCACGGGGCGCGACTCGTGGGTGGACGTCGACCGGGTCCTGCGGCTGCACGAGGAGGGGATGCGCCGGGAGGCGTGCGCGCTGGACCGGATGCGCTTCAACCTCGTCCGGCACCGGCTGGGGGAACGTTACGGCTGGAGCTGATCCGGCCCGGAGCACTGAGGCTGGAGCTGATCCGGTCCCGAGCGTTTCGGCTGGAGCCGAGCCGGCCCCGGAGCGCTAGGCCGGGAACCGCGGCGCAGGGAATGCCTGTTCGAAGGCGGCCCTGACCACCGTTCCCGGTGTGCGGTCCAGCACGGCGAACACCACGTGCTCGAAGGTCTCGGCGAATCTCCCGCCGGGACCGAGCGCGGCCCGGAAGGCGGCCGCCACCCGGGCCGGGTCGTTGCGGAACACTCCGCACCCCCAGGCGCCCAGCACCAGCCCGCGGTAACCGTGCGCCGCGGCGGTCTCCAGGACCCGTTCGGCCCGCATGTACAGGGCGTACACCACTTCGGGCGAGTGGTACGGCGACACGCGCATCACCACACCGGCGTTGGGCGCGGCCGCGGCCAGGAATCCGGCCGTGAACGGCTCGTCCAGCAGCCGTCCGCGGTGGTCGCGGAAGACGGGGACGGCCGGCGCGTGGATGACCCGGTTCGTGTAGAAGGGATCCACCCGGCTGCGGTGGTACGCGTAGAACTCCGGCGCCCGGAGCAGACAGGTGTACAGCGCGGAGGACCGGCACAGGTCCTCCTCCTGGGCCTTGGCGCCGTTGAGGTAGCCGCCGCCCGGGTTGCGGGCGGAGGCGAAGTCCAGCACCGCGACCGGGCCGGCCGTCCGCCGGGCGGCCGTCAGACTGTCCTCGCCGGTGACCTCGAAGAGGGTGTCCACCGGCGGGACGGCCGGCACCGCCACCGGTTCCGGTCCGAACATGCGCGTACCGGCGCGCGCGGCCGCCACCGCCGCGGCGATGGACACCTGGCGGCCGTCGGACGCGCGGTACTCCCCCTCCGAGACGATCCGCTCCGTCTCCCGGGCGATGCCGCGCAGGCGCGCGCTCATGGCGCGACCCCCGTGCGCGCCGTGCTCGCGGCCTGCGCGATCCCCCGTGGTGACTCCCCCGTCGTGCTCATGAACGCATCGTGAGCGATGCTGGTCCTGCGGTGCAACAGAGTTTCCCGGCCCCAGAAACATCCCGGGACACACGTAGGGTGTGCCCTATAAGTTCCGCTATGCACCCTTGTGCGATTCGACTCGACGGTCTTGGGTAGGACGAGCGCGTGCGCCGGGCCTGGGTACCCGGGACCGGCTGAACGGTGGAATCTCAGGAGGATCCTGACATGTCCGATTCAATAAGCGCCCGTACGGAGGGCGACTGTACGTACACCCGCACCGCCCTCACCGAAGCCGAGGTGGAGGCCCTGGTACGGGGAATCTGCTTCAAGACGGGACCGCCCCGCACCGTCGGGGTGGAAGTGGAATGGCTCGTCCACGAGCTGCGTATGCCGCAGCTCCCGGTCGCACCCGAACGACTGCACGCCGCCTACGCCGCACTGCGGACCGTGCCCCTGAGGTCGGCGCTCACCACCGAGCCCGGCGGCCAGCTGGAACTGAGCTCGCCGCCCGCCGCCTCCCTGACGGAGTGCATCGGCATCGTCTCCGCCGATCTCGACACCGTCCGCGCGGTGCTCCGCGAAGCCGGACTCGGCCTCCGCGGCATCGGCACCGATCCCTGGCACACACCCCGCCGTTTCCTGCGCGAGCCGCGCTACGACGCCATGGAGACCTGCCTGGACCGCTCGGGTCCGGCCGGCCGCGCCATGATGTGCACCTCCGCCTCCGTCCAGGTGTGTCTGGACGCGGGGTACGAGGAGCCGGGCACCCTCGGGCTCGGCCGGCGCTGGTGGCTGGCGCACACCCTGGGCCCGGTCCTGGTGGCCGCGTTCGCGAACTCCCCGGTGATCGCGGGCAGGCCCACCGGCTGGGTGTCCACCCGCCAGCTCATCTGGACGGACATCGGCGCGGGCCGGGCGGGCGCTCCGCCGCTGGCGGCCGAGCCGCGCGGCGCCTGGGCCCGGCACGTCCTGGACGCGCCGGTGATGTGCGTACGCGAGGACAGCGGCCCCTGGCATGTCCCGGACGGGCTGACCTTCCGGCAGTGGATCAGGTCCGGGACGCCGAGGCCGCCCACCCGGGAGGACCTCGACTACCACGTCACGACCCTGTTCCCGCCGGTCAGGCCGCGCGGCCATCTGGAGCTGCGGATGATCGACGCGCAGCCGGGCGACGACGGGTGGATCGTGCCGCTCGCCGTGACCACGGCCCTCTTCGACGACCCGGAGGCCACCGAGACCGCCTACCGCTGTGTGAAGCCGCTGGCCGAACGCGCCGCCGGCATGCCCGCGCCGCACAACCCGCTGTGGATGGACGCCGCCCGGTACGGGCTCGGCGATCCCGAACTGCACGAGGCGGCCATCGCCTGCTTCGCTGCGGCCCTGGACGCCCTGCCCCGGCTCGGTGCCACGACCGAGGTCACGAACGCCGTGGCGGCGTTCCTGAAGCGCTACGTCATCCCGGGCCGCTGTCCCGCCGACGACCTGCTCGAACGACTGCGCGGCAGCACGGACCGTCGCGCGCACGGGAAGGACATCCGCACATGACCGAGCCCGCTGTCGACACCGAGACCCTCCGCGAGCCCGCGTCCGACGCCGGATCCCTGCGCGAGCCCGTGTTCGACGCCGAGTCCCTCCGCGAGCGCGCGCTGACGTCGCTGATCACCGCCCGCGAGCGCACGGCCCTGCTGACCGACTGCGTCGACGGGCCGGATCTCACCGCCCAGCACTCCCCGTTGATGTCGCCCCTGGTCTGGGACCTCGCGCACATCGGCAACCAGGAGGAGCTCTGGCTGCTGCGCACGGTGGCCGGCCGGGAGGCCATGCGGCCCGAGATCGACAGCCTCTACGACGCCTTCGAGCATCCGCGCTCCGAACGGCCCTCGCTGCCGCTGCTGCCGCCCGCCGAGGCCCGCGCCTACGCGGCCGAGGTGCGCGGCCGCGCCCTGGACGTGCTGGAGGGCGCCGCCTTCCACGGGACGCGGCTGACGGAGGCGGGCTTCGCCTTCGGAATGATCGCGCAGCACGAACAGCAGCACGACGAGACCATGTTGATCACCCATCAGCTGCGTACCGGACCGCAGGTCCTGACCGCGCCGGACCCCGAGCCCGCCCCGCTGTTCGCGGGCCCGGCCGAAGTCCTGGTCCCCGGCGGCCCGTTCACCATGGGCACCTCGTCCGAGCCCTGGGCGCTGGACAACGAACGGCCCGCGCACCGGCGGGAGGTGGCCCCGTTCCACATCGACACCACACCGGTGTCCAACGCCGCGTACCAGGCGTTCATCGAGGACGGCGGCTACGACACCGAGCGCTGGTGGGCGCCGGAGGGCTGGGCGCACATCCGCAGGCACTCCGTCACCGCCCCGCTGTTCTGGCACGGCGACGGCCGGCAGTGGCTGCGGCGCCGGTTCGGCGTCACCGAGGTGGTACCACCCGACGAGCCGGTGCTGCACGTGAGCTGGTACGAGGCCGACGCCTACGCCCGCTGGGCCGGGCGGCGGCTGCCCACCGAGGCCGAGTGGGAGAAGGCCGCCCGCCACGACCCCGCGGGCGACCGCTCGACGCGCTACCCCTGGGGCGACGCCGACCCGACGCCGGAACACGCCAACCTCGGCCAGCGGCATCTGCGGCCGGCCCCCGTCGGCAGCTATCCGGCGGGCGAGTCGCCGCTCGGCGTAAGGCAGTTGATCGGTGACGTATGGGAGTGGACGGCGAGCGACTTCCAGCCGTACCCGGGATTCAGGGCGTTCCCGTACAAGGAGTACTCGGAGGTGTTCTTCGGCCCGGAGTACAAGGTGCTGCGCGGCGGTTCGTTCGCCGTGGACCCGGTCGCCTGCCGGGGCACGTTCCGCAACTGGGACTACCCGATCCGGCGGCAGATCTTCGCCGGGTTCCGCACCGCCCGCTCGGAGTCCGTCTGATGTGCCGCCATCTGGCCTATCTGGGGCCCGCGCTGCCGCTGGGACGACTGCTGACGGAGCCCGCGCACGCCCTGTACCGCCAGTCCTGGGCACCCCGGCGGCAGCGTTACGGGACGGTCAACGCCGACGGTTTCGGCGTGGGCTGGTACGCGCCCGGGGACCCGGCACCGGCCCGCTACCGGCGGGCCGGGCCGATCTGGGCCGACCTGTCCTTCGCCGACCTGGCCCGGGTGGTGCGCACCACCGCCCTGCTCGCCGCGGTCCGGGACGCGACCCTCGCGGGCGCCGACGCGGAGGCCGCCGCCGCTCCGTTCGCGGCGGGCCCCTGGCTGTTCAGCCACAACGGCGCCGTGGCCGGCTGGCCGCGCACCATGGCCGCGGCCGCCCGGACGCTGCCGCCCGAGGAACTGCTGTCGCTGGAGGCGCGCAACGACTCGGCGCTCGTCTGGGCCCTGACCCTGCACCGGTTGCGCCGCGGCGGCGAGCCTGGCCGCGCCCTGGCCGACACGGTCGTCGACGTGGCCGGCGCGGCCCCGGAGTCGCGCCTCAACCTGCTGCTGACCGACGGCGAGACCATCGCCGCGACCGCCTGGGGGGACACCCTCTGGTACCTGGCCGAGCCCGGCCGCGCCGTCGTGGCCTCCGAGCCCTACGACGACGATCCGCACTGGCTTCAGGTCCCCGACCGCACGCTGCTCGTGGCGAGCCGCGCCGAGGTGCTGCTCACCCCGATCGGGGAACCCGGCACCGAGGCGGCACCCGCACCCCTGAAGGAGCCCTGTTCGTGAGCCCGTTCCAGATCACCCGCACCCTTCCCGAGGACGCCACGGACGCCGCCCTGCGCGCGGACGTCCTGCTCGGCCTCACCGCGGACCCCAAGACCCTGCCGCCGAAGTGGTTCTACGACGCGCACGGCAGCGACCTGTTCGAGCAGATCACCGAACTCGACGAGTACTACCCCACCCGCGCCGAGCGCGAGATCCTGGCCGGCCGGGCCGACGCGATCGCGACGGCGACCGGGGCCCGTACCCTGGTCGAACTCGGCTCCGGTTCCTCCGAGAAGACCCGCTATCTGATCGACGCCCTCACCGGTCTGCGCGCCTATGTGCCGGTGGACGTCAGCGAGAGCGCGCTCACCCAGGCCGGTCGGGCACTGACCGCCGAGCGGCCGGGGCTCGACGTGCACGCGCTGATCGCCGACTTCACCGACACGATGAAGCTGCCGGACACCCCGGGGCCCCGGCTGGTGGCGTTCCTCGGCGGCACGATCGGCAATCTGCTGCCCGCCGAACGCGCCGGCTTCCTGGCGTCCGTACGGGCCCTGCTCTCGCCCGGGGACTTCCTGCTGCTCGGCACGGACCTGGTCAAGGACGAGAAGGTGCTGGTCCGGGCCTACGACGACGCGGCCGGGGTGACGGCCGCGTTCAACAAGAACGTGCTGGCCGTCGTCAACCGTGAACTGGGCGCCGACTTCGACCTCGACGCCTTCGACCACGTCGCCCTGTGGGACGCGGAGCACGAGTGGATCGAGATGCGGCTGCGGGCGCGCGCCGACCAGACCGTGAAGATCCCCGTGCTCGATCTCGCCGTCGACTTCGAGGCCGGCGAGGAACTGCGCACGGAAGTGTCGGCGAAGTTCCGCAAGGACGGGGTCCGCTCCGAACTGGACGCCGCCGGAATGGAGTTGGCGCACTGGTGGACGGACACGGAGGGCCGCTTCGCGCTGTCGCTCAGCACCGCGCGCTGAGCGCGGACGCCACGTGACCGGGTCCGCCGGCGCCCCTGGGCCCGGCGGACCCCCGGCACGGGTGCGGGCGCCCGGCACGGGCACGGACCCCCGACGCCGGTGCGGACCGCCCGTGCCCACGAGGAGTCCGACGCCTCGCGCTCCGGCGGCGCCTGGGGCACCGTGGAGACATACGTGACATACCGGTCACGGCGGAGAGGAGCACCCGCATGTCGAACCACACCTACCGGGTCACGGAGATCGTCGGTACCTCGCAGGAGGGCATCGACCAGGCCGTCCGCAACGGCATCTCCCGCGCCTCGCAGACCCTGCGCAACCTGGACTGGTTCGAGGTGACCCAGGTCCGCGGCCAGATCGAGAACGGCGCGATCGAGCACTGGCAGGCCTGTCTGAAGGTCGGTTTCCGCATCGACGACGCGGACTGAACCCTCCGCCGCGGACCGGTGCGCCCGGCTCCCCTCAGGTCCGCCCCTCCCGCTCCTGGACGGCCTGGAGCGCTTCCGACCCGGCCGCCCAGCGCGCCCGGACGACGGTGAACCCCGCCCGTTCGGCGTCGTCGCACACGAGTTCGTCGTCATCGACCAGGACGCTCACCTCCCGGGTGCGGGCCAGGCGCCGCAGGATCTCCAGTTTGGTGCGCCGGGCGGGCCGTCGGTCGTCGTCGCGCCGCATGTGGACGCGCCCGTCGGGGAGCCCGTGCGCCGCGAGCCAGCCGAGGGTGTCGCGGCGGCAGCGTTCGGGCCGTCCGGTCAGGTAGACCACCTCGCACTCCTCGGCGCTCGCCACGGCCAGCGCCACTCCCTCGGCGATCGGCGGGTCCTGCGCCGCGGCCCCGAAGAAGGCGTCCCAGTCGCGCGGCGTACGCTCCAGGAACCGCTGCCGGTGCCCGGTGTCGGCAAGGGTGTTGTCCAGGTCGAACACGGCGAGCGGCCGTCCGCTGCTGTCTGCCACGCCGCCACCCTAGACGCTGCCCGCTCCCCCGCCCCGGCCGGTCGCGCGCTGCGGGGAATCCCGGTGCCCGCTCGTTGTTGAACCGAACATGAGCTCCGTGATCGCCTCGGCCCGCTTCTCCGTCCTCGACCGCTCCCGCATCCGCCGGGGCCGGCCGGCCGCGGAGGCGCTGCGCGACACCGTGGAGCTGGCCCGGGAGGCCGAGCGGCTCGGCTACCACCGCTTCTGGGTGTCCGAGCACCACGGGGTGCCCGGGGTGGCCGGTTCCGCGCCGACCGTGCTGGCCGCGGCGGTGGCCGCCGCGACGAGCACCATCAGGGTCGGCACCGGCGGCGTGATGCTGCCCAACCACCGGCCGCTGGTCGTGGCCGAGCAGTTCGGCGTGCTGGAGTCGCTGTTCCCCGGACGCATCGACATGGGGCTGGGCCGGTCGGTGGGGTTCACCGACGGGGTGCGCAGGGCGCTCGGGCACGACAGGAGCGACGCCGAGGACTTCGCGGGCCTGATGGACGAACTCCTCGGCTGGTTCTCCGGCACGTCCCCGACGGGGGTGCACGCGCGCCCCGCGGAGGGCCTCGACGTACCGCCGTTCGTGCTGGCCATGGGCGAGGGCGCGGACATCGCGGCGCGCGCGGGCCTGCCGATGGTGATCGGCGACCTGCGCGACCGGGAGCGGATGCGGCGCGGCGTCGAGCACTACCGTGCGCGCTTCCGGCCCTCCCGCTGGTCGCCGGAGCCGTACGTCGTCGTGTCCGGCTCGGTCGCGGTGGCGGCGACGGAGCCGGAGGCGCGACGGCTGCTGGTGCCGGAGGCGTGGTCCATGGCGTACGCCCGTACGCACGGCAGCTTCCCGCCGCTGCCCCCGGCCGAGGCCGTCGAGGCCCGCACGATGACCGCGAAGGAGCGCGGCCTGTACGAGGCCGGGCTCGTCGGACACATCGCCGGCACCGAGGAGCAGGTCGCGCACGAGTTGGAGACGCTGCTGAAGGAGACGGGCGCGCAGGAGGTGCTCGTCACCACGAGCACCTACGACCGCGCGGCCCTGCTCGACTCCTACCGGCGGCTCGCCGCCGTCGTGACGGCGTCCTGAGTCGTGCCGCCCTGCTGAGCGCGAGCGCCCGCGTCAGACCTCGGCCGGCTTGTCCGCCCGGATGACGATCCCGCCGTCGTGCGCGTCCACCCGGGCCCGGTCGCCCGCGTTCAGCTCGCCCGACAGCAGCATGTCGGCCAGCCGGTCGTCGACCTCGCGCTGGATGGTGCGGCGCAGCGGGCGGGCGCCGAAGTCGGGCTGGTAGCCGAGGGTCGCCAGCAGGTCGGCGGCCGCGTCGGTGACCTCCAGGCCGACGTCCTGGGCGGCCAGCCGGCGCCGGGTGTGCTCCAGCAGGAGGTCGACGATCTCGCGCAACTGGCCGCGCACCAGACCGCGGAAGACGATGATCTCGTCGATGCGGTTGAGGAACTCCGGCCGGAAGTACTGGTGGAGCACCGGCATGACCGTCTCGCGCACCTTGGCGTAGTCCTCCACGCCGGCGGCCAGGATGCGGTCGGCGCCGATGTTGGACGTCATGATGACGACGGTGTTCTTGAAGTCGACCGTGCGGCCCTGGGAGTCGGTCAGCCGCCCGTCGTCGAGCAGTTGCAGCAGCGTGTTGAAGACGTCGGGGTGCGCCTTCTCCACCTCGTCCAGCAGCAGCACGGTGTACGGCTGCCTGCGCACCGCCTCGGTGAGCTGCCCGGCCTCGTCGTGGCCGACGTATCCGGGCGGGGCGCCGACCAGCCGGGAGACGGTGTGCCGCTCCTGGAACTCGCTCATGTCCAGGCGGATCATGCGGTGCTCGTCGCCGAAGAGCGCGGCGGCCAGGGCGCGGGCGAGCTCGGTCTTGCCGACGCCGGTGGGGCCGAGGAAGAGGAAGCTGCCGACGGGACGGTTGGGGTCGCTCATCCCGGCCCGCGCGCGCCGCACGGCACGGGCGATGGCCGTGATGGCCTCGTCCTGGCCGACGACCCGCTCGTGGAGGTGCTCCTCCAGCTTCATCAGCCGTTCGCGCTCCTCCTCGGTGAGCTGGGCGACCGGGATGCCGGTGGTGCGGGACACCACCTCGGCGATGTCCTCGGCCGTGACCTTGGGGGTCTGCTCCTCGGCCCGGCCCACCTCGGCGAGCCGGCCCTCCGCCTCCTTGATCCGGTCGCGGAGCTCCTTGGCCCGCTCGTACTCCTCGTCGGCGACGGCCTGGTCCTTCTCCCGGTTCAGCGCGGCGATGTCGTCCTCGATCTCGCGGGTGTCGGCGAGCGGGGTCTTGGCGCGCAGCCGTACCCGGGCGGCGGCCTGGTCCATCAGGTCGATGGCCTTGTCGGGCAGGAACCGGGAGGTGATGTAGCGGTCGGACAGCTCGGCCGCGGCGACCACCGCCTCGTCGGTGATGCGGACCTGGTGGTGGGCCTCGTAGCGGTCGCGCAGTCCGCGCAGGATCTCGATGGTGTCGTCGACGGACGGCTCGCCCACCAGGATCGGGGCGAAGCGCCGCTCCAGGGCGGCGTCCTTCTCGATGTGCTTGCGGTACTCGTCGACCGTGGTGGCGCCGATCAGGTGCAGCTCGCCACGGGCCAGGGCGGGCTTGAGCATGTTGCCCGCGTCCATGGCGCCCTCACCGCCGCCGCCCGCGCCGACGACGGTGTGCATCTCGTCGAGGAACAGCACCAGGTCGTCGCCGTGCTCGCTCACCTCGTCGAGCAGCTTCTTCAGCCGCTCCTCGAACTCGCCGCGGTACTTGGTGCCGGCGACCATGCCGGCGAGGTCGAGGGAGACGAGCCGCTTGCCCGCGAGGGTCTTCGGCACGTCGTCGGCCACGATGCGCTGGGCGATGCCCTCGACGATCGCGGTCTTGCCGACGCCGGGGTCGCCGATGAGGACGGGGTTGTTCTTGCTGCGCCGGGAAAGGACCTCGATGGTCTGTTCGACCTCGTCGTCGCGTCCGATCACCGGGTCGAGGCGCCCGGCCCGCGCGTCCTCGGTGAGGTCGCGGCCGAACTCGTCGATCGTCGGCGTGCTGCTGGGCCCTTTGGCCCGCTCGCCCACGGTCTCGGTGGGCATCCGGGTCGGCTCCCAGCCGGTGTCGGCGAGGGCCCGTCCCGCCGTCGACTCGGGGTTGGCGGCGAGGGCGCGCAGCAGGTGTTCGGGGCCGATGTAGGAGGAGTCCTCGGCCCGGGAGATCTGGTAGGCGTCCAGCAGGGCCCGCTTGGCCGCCGGGGTGAGGGTGGTGGGCGCGGTCCTCTCGGCGGCGTCCTCGCCGAGGCCGAGCCGCTCCCTGATCCGGTCGGGGTCCGCGCCCGCCTCCGCGATCAGCCGGCGGGTCGAGTGGTGCGTGGTGGTCGCGGCCAGCAGATGCCGGGCGTCGAGCTCGTCGCTGCCCTCGGCGGCGGCCAGGTCCCTGGCCTCGGCGACCAGCTCGCGGGCCCGCTCCGACAGCAGGCTGCCGATGTCGAGCGCCTGGACCCGGCGCGCCTGCGGGGGCTGTCCCTGGCCGCCGAAGAACCGGGACATCAGCTCGTCGAACCCCTCGAAGGGACTGCGTCCGAAACCGAAACCTGGAGTAGTCATCCTTGCGGGCCTTCCCTGCGCAGCCGACAGCCATCCGAGACCCCCAAATTGCCACAATTCGGGCATCCTTGCATATGCGCCGGTCAGGGAACCCCGTCCCTCGCCCTCGCACGGCATCGCGGGTCGCGGCGCGCCCCGGCCCGGGCGGGGCGGGGCGGGGCGGCAACGCCACGGCACCGGGCCCGGAACGGGGCGGCGGGACAGGACCACGCCTGTTCCCGACGCCGTCAGGGATGCCCGCCGGCCCGTGCGCCCAGGCTGTGCTGTGCCGCGCGGGCGAGGGCGCGGCGGTCGGCGACGGCGCCCGCGGGCAGGGCGGGCCGGACCTCCACCTCGGCGATCAGCCCGCGCGCCGACACCACCCGCCACACCGAGGCGAGCAGCGAGTCGTCGCCGACGTACGCGGGCGCGGTGCTGGCCGCTCCCCCGGCGAACCGGTAGCGGATGCGTACGGGCTGGACCGCCGCCCCCGCGTCGAGCGCGGCCTGGAAGGCCGCCCGGCGGAAGTCGCCCTGGGCCCGGCCGCACCAGGTGCTGCCCTCGGGGAAGACCGCGACCGCCCCGCCGCCGCGCAGCACGTCCGCCATGCGGGCCACGGTGTCGGGCAGGGCGCGCAGCCGGTCGCGGTCGATGAACAGCACACCGCCGCCCGCGGCCAGCGGGCCCGCCACCGGCCACTGCCGGATCTCGGCCTTGGCCAGCATCCTGGCGGGCCGCACGGCGGCGAGCAGCGGGATGTCGAGCCACGAGATGTGGTTGGCGACCAGGAGCAGCCCGCCGGCGGGCGCGGCGGGGCCGGTGGCCCGGATCCGCACCCCGGCGGCCCGTACGATCCACCGGCTCCACCGGCGTATCGCCGCCGCGGGGATCCACCGGCCGAGCGGCACCAGCGTGATCCCCGCGAGCAGCAGCACGATCAACGCCGTCATCCGCAGCACGGCCCGCGGTACGGCGGCGGCGGAGCCCGTCGGCTCCACGCACGCCCCGGGGGTGCAGGGCGCGCTGGGCAGCCAGACGCTCATCAGGCCGGGACGAGCGAGAGGAAGTGCCGCAGGTAGCGCTCGTTGACCCGGCGCATCGACAGCAGCACGTACAGGTCGGCGACCCCGAAGTCGGGGTCGTGGGCGGGCTCGGCGCACACCCAGGCGCCCAGCCGCAGGTAGCCGCGCAGCAGCGCGGGCAGTTCGGTGCGCGCGGGCGGGGTCGGGCCCGCGGGCGCGGTCCAGGGCCGCAGCGGCCGTACCCGGAACTCCTCGGGCGCCAGGTACTTCTCGCGCACCCGGTCCCAGGTCGCCGCGGCCAGCGCGCCGCCGTCGGCGAGCGGGACGGAGCAGCAGCCCGCCAGCCACTCGTGGCCGCGCTCGACCATGTAGCGGGCGATCCCGGCCCAGATCAGGCCGATGACCGCGCCGTCCCGGTGGTCGGGGTGCACACAGGAGCGGCCGACCTCGACCAGCCCGGGCCGGATCGGGGCGAGCGGCCCGAGGTCGAACTCGCCCTCGGAGTAGAGGCGTCCGGCGACCGCGGCCCGCTCGGGCGGCAGCAGCCGGTAGGTGCCGACCACCTCGCCGGTGGCGCCGTCCCGTATGAGAAGGTGATCGCAGTAGGCGTCGAAGGCGTCCACGTCCAGGCCCGGCTCGGGGCCGTCCAGGCGGGCGCCCAGCTCGCCGGCGAACACCTGGTGCCGCAGCCGCTGAGCGGCACGGACGTCGTCCTGGTCGCGGGCGAGCGAGACCAGATAGCCGGATCCTCCGGCCGGGGCGGCCACTGCGGGGGGCGAGGCGGGCATGGCGGTCATGACGGTCTCCTGTGCCGGGCTGAAGCGTGAGGACATCTGCACCTCACTTCTTCCGCTCCCGGCTGGCCTCGACGTGTCCTGTGCGGGGCCCGTGGATGTGCGGCTGCTGAATGACCGGTTCTTTGCGTCCTGAACGCGGGCGCGTCACTTCTTCCGCAGCGGCAGGGCCACCGTCGGTCCACCGGGGCGGTCCGCTCCGTACGCGGTGCGGTGGGCGCGCAGGGCCGCGGCCCGGAGCGGCGGGTGCCTGGCGGGACCGGGGATGAGCACCACTCCCGGTCCCGCCCGTCCGCACCTTGTCGGCGAACGTCTCCGGGCCCTCAGCGGCCCGCGGCCCTGCGGGTCGCCCGCAGCCACTCCCGGTTCATGCCGGTGATGGACACCAGCGGGATGCCCTTGGGGCAGGCGGTGGCGCACTCCCCGGTGAGGGTGCAGCCGCCGAAGCCCTCGGCGTCCATCTGGGCCACCATGTCCAGGACCCGGGTCTCGCGCTCGGGCGCGCCCTGCGGCAGGACGTTGAGGTGGTTGACCTTGGCCGAGGTGAACAGCATCGCCGCGCCGTTCGGGCACGCGGCGACGCACGCGCCGCAGCCGATGCACTCGGCGTGCTCGAAGGCGAGGTCGGCGTCCGGCTTGGGCACGGGGGTGGCGTGCGCCTCGGGCGCGGCGCCGGTCGGGGCGGTGATGTAGCCGCCGGCCTGGATGATCCGGTCGAAGGCCGAGCGGTCCACGACCAGGTCCTTGACGACCGGGAAGGCCGAGGCCCGCCAGGGCTCGACGTCGATGGTGTCGCCGTCCCGGAAGGACCGCATGTGCAGCTGGCAGGTGGTGGTGCGCTCGGGGCCGTGCGCGTCGCCGTTGATCACCAGGCTGCACGCGCCGCAGATGCCCTCGCGGCAGTCGTGGTCGAAGGCGACGGGGTCCTCGCCCTTGAGGATGAGCTCCTCGTTGAGGGTGTCGAGCATCTCCAGGAAGGACATGTCGGAGGAGATCCCGTCCACTTCGTAGGTGGACATGGCGCCTTCGGCGTCGGCGTTCTTCTGCCGCCAGACGCGCAGGGTGAGCTTCATGCGTAGCTCCGCTGGGTGGGGTGGACGTACTCGAAGACCAGGTCTTCCTTGTGCAGGGTCGGAGGCTCGCCGGTCGCGGTGAACTCCCAGGCGGCCGCGTAGCCGAACTCCTCGTCCCTGCGGGCCGCTTCGCCGTCGGGGGTCTGGGACTCCTCGCGGAAGTGGCCGCCGCAGGACTCGGCGCGGTGCAGTGCGTCGAGGCACATGAGTTCGGCGAGTTCCAGGTAGTCGACGATCCGGTTGGCCTTCTCCAGGGACTGGTTGAACTCCTCGCCGGTGCCGGGAACCTTGATGCGCCGCCAGAACTCCTCGCGGATCTGCGGAATGCGCTCCAGGGCCTTGCGCAGACCGGCGTCCGTACGGGCCATGCCGCAGAACTCCCACATCAGTTCGCCGAGTTCACGGTGGAACGAGTCCGGGGTGCGGTCGCCGTCGACGGACAGCAGCAGGTTCAGCCGGTCCTCGGTCTCCGCCAGCGCCTCCTGGACGACGGGGTGTTCCGCGGTCACCGGTTCCTGGTGCGGGACGCGGGCCAGGTAGTCGTTGATGGTGGACGGCAGGACGAAGTAGCCGTCCGCCAGTCCCTGCATCAGCGCGGACGCGCCGAGGCGGTTGGCACCGTGGTCGGAGAAGTTTGCCTCGCCGATCGCGAACAGGCCGGGGACGGTGGTCTGGAGGTCGTAGTCGACCCACAGGCCGCCCATCGTGTAGTGCACGGCGGGGTAGATCCGCATGGGCACGGTGTACGGGTCCTCGGCGGTGATCCGGGCGTACATGTCGAAGAGGTTGCCGTACTTCTCCTCGACCTTCTCCCGGCCCATCCGCGCGACGGCGTCGGCGAAGTCGAGGTAGACGCCCTGGCCGCCGGGGCCCACGCCCCGACCCTCGTCGCAGACGTTCTTGGCGGCGCGGGAGGCGATGTCGCGCGGGACCAGGTTGCCGAAGGAGGGGTAGATGCGCTCCAGGTAGTAGTCGCGCTCGTCCTCGGGGATGCGGTTCGGCGGCCGGTCGTCGCCCTTGGCCTTCGGCACCCAGATGCGGCCGTCGTTGCGCAGCGACTCGCTCATCAGGGTCAGCTTGGACTGGTGGTCGCCGGTGCGCGGGATGCAGGTGGGGTGGATCTGGGTGAAGCAGGGGTTGGCGAACAGGGCGCCGCGCCGGTGCGCCCGCCAGACGGCGGTGGCGTTGGAGTTCATGGCGTTGGTCGACAGGTAGAAGACGTTGCCGTAGCCGCCGGAGGCGAGGACGACGGCGTCCGCGAAGTACGTGTCGATGCGGCCCGTGATCAGATCGCGGGCGACGATGCCGCGGGCCCGTCCGTCGACGACGATCAGGTCGAGCATCTCGGTGCGCGGGTGCATCTCCACGTTCCCGGCGGCGATCTGCCGGGACAGCGCCTGGTAGGCGCCGAGCAGGAGCTGCTGGCCCGTCTGGCCGCGGGCGTAGAAGGTGCGGGAGACCTGGACGCCACCGAAGGAGCGGGTGTCGAGCAGGCCGCCGTACTCGCGGGCGAAGGGCACGCCCTGCGCGACGCACTGGTCGATGATCTCGACGGAGATCTGGGCCAGGCGGTGGACGTTGGACTCGCGGGCGCGGAAGTCGCCGCCCTTGACGGTGTCGTAGAACAGCCGGTGGACCGAGTCGCCGTCGTTGCGGTAGTTCTTCGCGGCGTTGATGCCGCCCTGCGCGGCGATGGAGTGGGCCCGGCGCGGGGAGTCCTGGTAGCAGAACTGGACGACGTGGTAGCCCTGTTCGGCGAGGGTGGCACCGGCCGAGCCGCCCGCGAGTCCGGTGCCGACGACGATGACCGTGTGCTTGCGGCGGTTGGCCGGGTTGACCAGCTTGGCCTCGAAGCGGCGCTTGTCCCAGCGTTCGGCGACGGGTCCCGCGGGGGCCTTGGTGTCGGCGACGGGTTCGCCGGTGGTGTAGTCGGTGTAGGTCATGGTCAGCTCACCACTCCGGTCATGACGCCCACGGGGACGGCTACGAAGCCGGCCGTGAGCAGCAGTGCGAGGACGTTCGCGACGGTCTTGAGGGCGCGGTCGCGGGTGCGGCTGCCGGCGCCGAGGGTCTGGGCGGCGCTCCAGAAGCCGTGCCGGACGTGCAGGCCCAGCGCGAGCATCGCGACGATGTAGACGACGTCGCCGTACCAGGTGGAGAAGGTGTCGACGACGTTCTGGTACGGGTGGCCCTCCTGGAAGCCGCCGGGGTGCACGGTGCCGGTGGTCAGGTCGAGGATGTGCCACACGATGAACAGGCCCAGGATGACGCCGCCCCAGCGCATGGTGCGCGTCGCGTAGCTCGCCCGGGGCTTCTTGTGCACGTACTTGCCGGGGCGCGCCTTGATGTCGCGGCGGCTGAGCTGGTAGGCGGAGGTGGCGTGGGCGACCACCGCGAGCACCAGCACGACGCGGACGAGCCACAGGGTCCACTCGTAGTGCATGAAGGGCTCGCCGACGGTGCGCAGCCAGTGGGCGTAGTGGTTGAACTCGCCCGCCCCGAAGAAGATCTTCAGGTTGCCGATCACATGGGCGACCAGGTACAGGAGCATGATCAGGCCGCTGACGGCCATCACTGCCTTCTTGCCGATGGTGGAGTCCCACACGGTGCGTGCCAGTGACGCCCGTCGGTCCGTCCGCGTTGCCAGAGCCATGGGTCCTGACGTTAGGGCCGAAGGTCCCGATCGGTCCAAGACATGGTCCACCTTGAATCCATAGCGTGTGTCTATCGGTGGGCTATCGTGGAGGTATGCAGTTCCAGCAGCTTCAGTACTTCGTCGCGGTCGCCGAGACCCGGCACTTCACCCGGGCCGCGGAGGCCGTCCATGTGGCGCAGCCCTCGTTGTCGCAGCAGATCAAGGCGCTGGAGCGGGAGCTGGGGGCGGATCTGTTCCTGCGTGCCCGGGGCAACATCACGCTCACCGACGCGGGCGAGGCTCTGCTGCCGCTGGCCCGGCGCATCCTGGCCGACGCGGACACCGCGCGGCACGAGGTGCTGGAGCTGCTGCAGCTGCGCAGCGGCCGGGTGCGGCTGGGCGCGACCCCGAGCCTGTGCACCGGTCTGCTGCCGGACGTGCTGCGCGCCTTCCACGACCGCTATCCCGGCGTCCGTCTGATCATCGAGGAGAGCGGCTCGCACGACCTCGTACGGGAGCTGGCCCGCGGCGCCCTGGACCTGGCGCTGGTCGTGCTGCCGCTGCCGACCCCGTCGCCCGCGCTGACCACGGTGGAGCTGCTGCGCGAGGACCTGGTGGTGGTGTCGTCACCGGAGGCGGACCCGCCCGGCGGCGGACGGCAGACGGTGCGCGTGGCCGATCTGGAGGGCGAGCGGCTGGTGATGTTCCGGCACGGCTACGACCTCAGGGAGCTGACCGTGGCCGCGTGCCGTGTCGAGGGGTTCGAGCCGGACTTCGCGGTGGAGGGCGGCGAGATGGACGCGGTGCTGGGCTTCGTACGGGCCGGGCTGGGCGTCGCCGTCGTACCGCGCATGGTGGCCGCGCGCGCCGGGCACGGGCTGCGGGTGACCCCGCTGGCCCAGCCGGGCCTGCAGCGCACGATCGCCCTGGCCCACCGCAGCGACGTGGCCCCGCCGCGGGCGGCCCGGGAGCTCCAGCGGATGCTGCTGGAGCGATGAGCGGGAGCGCCCCCGGCCGGCCGGGGCGGCCGTTGCCGCCCGCCCACGGACCGGAGAGGCCGGGCAGGTCCTAGTCGATCTCCGGCGGCACCGGGGTGCCCTGGTGGTAGTACATGCGCCAGCCCGTCTCCGCGTCGCGTCGGCGCCACAGGGAGGTGCGCCGGGCCCGTACCCCGTCGAACTCGGTCTCGAAGGTGAGGTGCACCAGGCCGGGCGCCAGGACCACTCCGGTGAACGCCGACGCCCGGTAGCGCGGACCGTCGGCCGAGCTGCCCGGCTTGTCGGGCAGTCCGGCCACGGTCTCCTCGTACGTGTAGCGCCGCCCGGAGGCGCCCACCTCGACGAACTCCGGGTCGAACAGCCGGAGGGCCTCGGCGCGGGAGGAGCGGACGGTCGGGTCCATGAGGCGCAGTTCGCCGGCGATCGCCTCGTTCACGGCGTCTGAGTCATCGGTCACGCGCCGATGCTCACACGTGGACCCCGGCCCGGCGCAACCGGGTTACGGCCTCCCCCGCGACCCGGTCCGCCGGACCGGCCGCACGAGCCGGCGCCGGTGGACGCGACGGGCCGACGGCGTGACGGAACGGGGCGGACGCGGACCCGGACCCCGGCGTCCGGTGCGGGCCCGTGAGCGCGAGGGTCAGGAGCCGCTGAGCACTTCCTGTGCCGGCACGGCGAGATAGCCCGTCTCGGGGCCTCTCGCCTGCTCCGGCGCCGGATAGGCGAGATGCATGAGCCGGGACTGCTCCTGGCGCATGTACATGAACGACTCGAGGATGTAACCGACGAGGAGGACGAGTGCCGCGATGGTCATGACCGTGGCCGCGAGGATCGCCGTGGGGAAGCGCGGCACGGTGCCCGTACTGAGGAAGTCGACGACGACCGGCGTACCGAGCACGACCGCCACGAGGGCGAGCAGACCCGCGACGACGGTGTGGACGAGTGAAGGCCGCTCCCGCCGCGCCAGATTGAGGATCAGCCGCAGGATGCGCCAACCGTCCCGGTAGGTGCGCAGTTTGCTCACGCCGCCGGCGGGCCGGTCCTTGAAGCCGACCGGGAGCTCCGCCGTGGGCAGCCGGAGCTTGAGCGCGTGGACCGTCATCTCGGTCTCGGTCTCGAACTCCCGCGACAGCGCCGGGAAGGACTTGACGAAGCGCCGGGAGAAGACCCGGTAACCGCTCAGCATGTCGGTGACGTCATTGCCGAAGAGCGAGCGCACCGCACCCGTGAGCAGTCTGTTGCCCACCGCGTGCCCCGTCCGGTACGCGCCCTCGACCGTCTCGCGCCGGGTGCCGATGACCTGGTCGTAGGGGCCGTCGAACAGCAGGTTCACCATGTCCCGGGCCCGTGAGGCGTCGTAGGTGTCGTCGCCGTCGATGATGAGCAGGGCGTCGGCTTCGACATCGGCGAAAGCGCGCCGGATGACGTTGCCTTTGCCCTTGCGGTGTTCGCACCGGACGATCGCGCCCGCCGCGAGGGCGACCTCCACGGTGCGATCGGTCGAGGCGTTGTCGTAGACATAGATGTCGGACTCGGGGAGCGCCGCGCGCAGATCGCGCACCACCTTGTCGATGGCGGCTTCCTCGTTGTGACACGGCACGACGCAGGCGATCGTCGGGCTCACGGTCTCTCCTCGGCTGAATTAATCAGGTACATATCTGGACATAATGGTCTGCCGGAGCGCCTGACCGGTGGGGGCGCACCGTGTCGATACGCTCGTGTCCGTGTCGGACCTCGCGTCTTTGACGCTGCGCATGCGTGATGCCATCGGTGGAATCTGGCGTGAGGCCGCCGCGTTCGGCGTGGTCGGCGCCCTCGCCTTCGTCGTGGACGCCGGTGTCTACAACCTGCTGGTCTTCGGCCTCCCCGGCACGGCCGGCGGGTCGATGCGATCGGCACCCGTCCAGGCCTCCGCCGTCGCGACGGGCGTCTCGATGATCGTCGGCTGGGCGGGCAATCATCACTGGACGTACCGGCACCGGCGGCGCGAGAAGGTGGCCCGCGAACTGACCCTGTTCGCCTTCGTGAACATCGTCGGTCTCGTGATCACCGCCGGCGCGGTCGCCCTGTCGCGACAGTCGGCGGGATGCGACTGCGCGGTCGGCGACAATGCCGCCCGCCTGGCCGGCTGGGTCGCCGCCACGCTGTTCCGCTTCTTCGCCTACCGGCGCGTGGTCTTCGCGGCGGGCTGAGCGGCGGGTCCGCGCACCCGGCGTGCGAGCCACGCGGCACACCCGACCCGAATGTTACTCTGTGTGCTCAAATCGCTACATGGTGTTACGCTCCGGGCGCATGGAATCTACCCAATTGGTCGGGTCCTTCAGGCTGTTCCGCTTCTTGCGGGGTGAACAGCCGCGCTGGGTCTGGGGCCTGGCCGCCGTCGCCGCGGTCTGCTGTCTGATCACCGTCCTCACGTTCTCCCCCGGTTACATGAGTCCGGACAGCCTCACCCAGCTCGATCAGGCCATGGGTCGGGAACTGTTGTCGGACTGGCATCCGCCGGTCCTGGCCCTGGTGTGGAGAGGGCTCATCGCCGTGGCCGGCACCCCCTCGGCGATGGCGGTCGTCCAGTGCGTCGTGCTGTGGGTGACGCTGTGGGTCATCGCCTGGTGCGTCTGGGCGCTGACCGGCAGCCGTCCGGGATCGCTCGCGGTTCTCGGAATCGGACTGGCCCCGCATGTCGTGACGTTCACCGGAGTGGTGTGGAAAGACGTCCACATGGCGTTCGCGCTCCTCGCCGCCTGTGCTCTCGCGCTCGTCGGCAAACGCCTGCCGGCCGGTCGCTCCGCCTCGCGCTGGGCCCTGCTGGGCCTCGGCGTGCTCTTCCTCGCCTATGCCGTACTGGTGCGCAAGAACGGGCTCCTCGCCGCGCTGCCCGTCTTCCTGATGCTCGTGCCCATGCTGTGGCCCAAGCCGGGACGCCGCGTGTGGCTGTTCTCCTCGCTGGCCCTCCTCGTCGCCGTCGTGGTGCCCAACACGGCCATCGCCTTCCTCGCGCGGCCGGTGCAGACGAGCCAGGGCTCACAGGTCATGGTGGACGACCTGCTGCACGTCCTGAGCGTGGACGAAGTGCGGGCGGCGGCGAAGAGGGTGTCGACGACACCGGACTTCGAGCTGCGCATGACCGTCGCGGCCGAGCAGTGCGCGCGGAGTCAGACGCTGTCCGACGGCTTCATCCGCTGCTACCCCATGGACCTGACGGACGACGGCGGGCCCGACCTGACCCCGCACGCGGACGAGCTGACGTCCATGTGGCTCGATGAGATCCCCGGCCGTCTGCCCGAATACGCCGCATACCGCCTGCAAGTCTTCTCGCAGTTGCTGTTCAAGGGCGTCTACCCGTTCCAGCCGGGGATCCAGACCAACGACCTCGGACTCGAGGTGACGAACGACCGGCTCGAAGCGACCTTGGGGAACTACGTCCTCGGCGCCGCCAGGGACCTGCCGTTCCTCTTCGCCGGCTGGTTCTGGCTGGCCGTCGCGCTCGCCCTGTCGATCCGGCCGGGCAAGGGCACCTTCTCGATGCCCGTCCGGGCGCTGGGGATCAGCTCGCTGACCTATGTGCTCGGTTACCTGCCCACCCTCCCGACGGCGGACTTCCGCTACATCTACTGGCCTGCGCTCGCCTGCACGCTCGGTCTCCTCCTCGCCCGGCTGGGCCGAACGACCCCTTCGACTCCCCCCGCCACGCAGACCGCCCACCTGACGGTGCGCCAGTCACCGGCCCCCGCGACCGAGCAACTGGCCGGCTGAACCAACGGCCCGGCCTCGCCCAGGCACTCCTCACCGCTCCAGCGGGATGCCGCTGGAGCGGTGAGGAGTGCCGGACCCCGCGTCTGTCGCGTGTTCCGCCGGACCGGCCCCGCGACGCTCACCCCGTCGCGTCCACCAGCGTCAGCTCGTGCAGCCGCTCCGGCGGGCCGGGGCGGGCGTAGTACCAGCCCTGGGCCGTGTCGCAGCCCAGGATCCGCAACTGCTCGGCCTGGGCGCCGGTTTCGACGCCCTCCACGGTCACCGCGAGGTCCAGGCTGTGGGCGAGCGAGACGATCCCCTCGACGATCTTCAGATCGACGGGGTCGGCCGGGAACTGCTGCATGCTCTGGGTGAAGGAGCGGTCCAGCTTGAGGATGCTCACCGGCAGCCGTCGCAGGTTGGCGAGGTTGGAGTAGCCGGTGCCGAAGTCGTCCAGCGCGATGTCGACGCCCATCTCGGCCAGTCGGCGCAGCGGTTTGAGCAGGTCGTCGTCCGCGCCGATCAGCGCCGACTCGGTCACCTCCAGGCAGAGCGCCTCGGGGGCGACACCGGTGCGCTCCAGGATCTCGACGGTGTCCTGCACCAGGCCGGGGTGGGTGAGCTGGCAGGGCGAGAGGTTGACGTTGATGCGCAACGGACCGCTGTCGGCGTGGCGTTCGTGCCACTGTCCGGCCTGCCGGACCGACTGCTCCAGCACCCAGCGGCCCAACGGGACGATCAGGCCGGTGTGTTCGGCGAGCGGGATGAACCGGTCGGGGCCGAGCACGCCGTGCTGCGGGTGCAGCCAGCGCACCAGCGCCTCGGCGCCGTGCACGCTGCCGTCGCCGAGGTGGACCAGCGGCTGGTACTCGATGAAGAACTCGCCCCGCTCCAGGGCGGCCGGCAGTGCCGTGGTGAGCCCGTGCCGGGTGATGGCGCGGGCGTCGGCCTCCGGGTCGGCGAGCTCGAAGCGGTTGCCGCCCGCGGACTTGGCCCGGTACATCGTGATGTCGGCGCTGCGCAGCACCTCCGCCGCGCTGCGCTCCTGGGCCGCGCCCTCGACCACGCCGATGCTGCCGCGCACGGTCAGTTCCCGGCCGTCGACGCTGATCGGGGCGACGAGCGCGTTCATGATGCGGGCGGCGAGCTCGTCGACCTCCCGCTGGGTGTCGGGCCCGGTGGTCAGCGCCACGAACTCGTCGCCGCCCAGCCGCGCGACCATCTCGCCGGGCGCGGTCGCGCAGGACTGGAGGCGGTCGGCGACCTCGACGAGCAGCCGGTCGCCGGCCGCGTGGCCGAGGCTGTCGTTGATGGTCTTGAAGCCGTCGAGGTCGAGGTAGCACAGGCCGAAGCGCTGTCCCGGTCCGGCGGCGAGCACCTTCTCCAGGCGCTCGAAGAACAGGGTGCGGTTGGGCAGCCCGGTGAGCGCGTCGTGCGTGGCCTCGTAACGCAGCCGGAGGTTGAGCAGGCGGCGCTCGGTGGTGTCCTCCATCAGCGCCAGCTGGTACTGCGGTGCGCCGTCGGCGTCGCGCAGCAGGGAGACCGTGAGGTTGGTCCACAGCACCGTCCCGTCGGGGCGGTAGTAGGCCTTCTCCACGTGGTAGTGCTCGCGGTCGCCGCGCACCAGTTCCTCGTACAGCCGCCACACCTGGGGCGCGTCCTCGGCATGCGTCCAGTCCCGGACGTTGCGGCCGCGCAGCGTCTGTTCGGAGCCGCCGAACATGCGCAGCATCGCCCCGTTGACCTCGAGGACGTTGCCGTCCAGGTCGGCGATGCTGATGCCTATGGCCGCGCCTTCGAACACGGCCCGGAAGCGCGCCTCGCTCGCGTGCAGCGCCTGTGCGACCACGCCCTGCGCCTGGAGCGCGGCCCGGGCGATCGCCTCCTGTTCGGCGAGCGTGCGGTCGCGCAGCGCCTGCGCGTACCCGGCGGCCATGGCGTGCTGGAGCCGGGAGGAACGGGTGCGCAGGTCCTCCCGGGAGCCGTCGCCGCCGCAGTAGAGCACGAGGTAGGCGTCGACGCAGTCGAGCGCGCAGCTCAGCGCGTCGGGGTCCGTGCAGTGCGCCGCGACGAGGGCGGCGCCGACCGCCTTGCCCTCGGCGGCGTCGAAGCTGCGGGCCCGCAGCGCCTTGCTCAGCCGCCTGGCCAGCGGCAGCAGCAGTGCCTCGAACTCCGGCCGGGTCAGGGACGTCGAGGTGACCGGGTACACCGCCCGGCTCCAGATCGTGGCGAACCGCCGCAGTCTGTCCTCCGGGCCGTCCGGTTCCGCGGTCACGCCGTACGCCCCACGCCCGCGAACCCGGAGTAGGCGTAGGGGTCGTCGTCGTCCGGCGCCGTGTCCGGACGCCACCGCGGCATCGGCACCAGTCCCGGTTCCACCATGTCGTACCCTTCGAAGAACCGCTCGATCTCGTTCCGCGAGCGCATGACCAGCGGGTTGCGAATGTCCTTGTACACGTCCACCGCGCCCTCGGCCCGCTCCGGCGGCAGCGGGATTCCCTCGTACGAGGCATGCGTGAGGATCAGCAGGCTGCCGGGCGCGAGGGCCTCGCGCAGCTCCGCCACCGCACCGTACGGGTCGTCCGCGTCTTCCACGAAGTGCAGTATGGCAACGAGAAGCAGCGCCACTGGACGATTCGGGTCGATCAGCCGCCCGACCTGAGGACTCGACAGGATCTCCCGGGGCTTGCGCAGGTCGGCGGCGACCACGTCCGCGTCCTCGTTGCCCGCGAGCACCGCCTCGCTGTGCGCGACGGCCACCGGGTCGTGGTCCACGTACATCACCCGCGCGCCGGGGGCCGCGGCCTGCGCCACCTCGTGGACGCTGCCGTGGGTGGGGATGCCGGAGCCGATGTCCAGGAACTGGGTGACGCCCTCGGCGACCGCGAAGCGCACCGCACGCCGCATGAACGCCCGGTTCGCCTGCATGATCCTGGGAAGTCCCGGCATGAACTCCATGGCCCTGCGGGCCGCTTCCCGGTCGACCTCGAAGTTGTGCGAACCGCCCAGGTAGTAGTCGTAGATGCGCGAAACGCTCGGCACCGAGATGTCGATGCTCCGTGGGGCCCAAGCGGGACGCTCCATCCAACCCTCCAAGGCGTGGACGATCCGGTGTTCGAGCTGAGGCTACTGATCGCCCGCCAAAGGAGCGAGCGGAAACGGAAATTGACCGTCCGTTCCCGGTCACTGCCTGCGGCACGTGCCGGAGGGAGGTCCGACCCGCACCGCACGAAGGGTGCCCGAGACACTGCCGAAGGACTCGGACAGCTCCGAAGATCCCCGAGAATAATGAAGATTGATCCACCGTCAAGGAAAATCGGGGTTAAGCACATTCACCACGCACGACGATCCGCCCCCTCCGTGCGGCCGGAGGGGGCGGATCTGGGTCGCGCGCGTCATCGGGCAGCAGCGATCAGCCCTGGGGAGGTGATCCCTACTGCTTCGGCGCGCCGACCGGCTTTCCGTCGGGGGACACCGCGTACCACGTACCGCCGACGCCCTGACCGTTGATGTCCCCGGCCGCCTTGTCACCGGAGAAGGTGTAGATCGGCCAGCAGTTGACCGTCTGCTGCTTGACCCCGTCGGGCCGGGTGAAGCTCATCAGGCCCTTCTTCACGACACCCTCGGTGTCGTTCGCGGCGACGGGCGCGACCGCCGGCCACTTCTCCAGGCAGGCCCCGGTGCAGTTCGACACCGACTTGGGCCACGCCTTGTCCTTCAGGAAGCGGTAGACCGTCATGCCGTTCTTGTCGACGACGATGTCACCCAGGGTGGGGTCCTTGCGGACGGACAGCCCGGCCAGGCTGGCCGACTTCGCCTTCTTGCCGTCGGGGGCCAGCGCGAACCACTTGTTGCCCACGCCCTGACCGGCGGTGTCCCCGGCCTTGGTGTCCTTGGCGTAGCGGTACGCGGGCCAGCCGTTGACGGTCAGCTGCTTCGTGCCGTCGGTGCGGGTCACCTCGCCGAGCAGCGACTTGTCGATGCCCTCGCCAGCCGTGGCGTCGTCCGCGGGGACGGGCGGCCAGGTCGTGGCACAGTCGCCGTCGCAGTTCGACTTGGGCGGCTCGGCGGTGTCCTGGTCGAAGCGGTACAGGGTCAGACCGGTGCTGTCGGTGAGCACCTTGCCGAGCTGCGCGTTGTCGGACACGGTGAGCTCGCCGGCGGTGGCGGTCTGCGCCACCGGGTCGTTGTTGGAGGCGTCGGCGCCGAGGCCGGTGCCCGCGCTGCCGTAGCTGCCCGCCGCGGCCGTGGCCCCGACGTTCTGGCTGGCGGCCGGCGTGCCGTTTTCCTGGCCGCACGCCGTCGTCAGCGCCAGCACGGACACAGCGCTCGCCACGAGAGAGGCGCTCCGCCAGGAGGTCTTCATCGTCAACTCCCCGATCATCCACATTGGGTGCTGCGACTCCCTGTGAGCCGCCGCACGACACTGGGTACGCACGGGCATGGGGGTTGTGTTCAGCCACGGCACGAAATTCTTTCCGGAACCTGTGTCCCACCCCGCCCACCTCGTACGCGAGTACGTGCCGACCGCCCCGGCCCGGCGAACCGCTCAAACCGCCGTGCGGCACCTGTCCCTCCTTCGGGGCAATCCTCGACCGGTCCGGCGTGTGCGGCCCCGGCAGAGCGAATGATCTCCGTCGTGCATGGACCCGAACCGACCCGATCCGCCTGCGTCACAAGGGCGTTGGCCGTTGTCACGCTGGTCTGGACGCTGGTGGGCGCACCGGTCGGCATCGCGGCGGCCGACGCCTGCGCGTGGGCCTCGACCGGCCCGGACGGCATGGCCGCGGTGGCGGTCGCGGGAGGCGGCGCCCACGCGGCGGCGGTCGCGGGAGGTGGCACCTGGCCCACTCCCCCGTCGTGCCCGGTGCCGTCGCCGACCCCGCCACCCCCGCCGCCTCCGCCACCACCACCGCCTCCGCCACCACCGCCTCCGCCGCCCCCTCCTCCACCACCGAAGCCCACGCCCGCCCCGACCCCGGCGCCGCCGAAGCCCCGGCCGAAGCCACCGCCCCCTCCGCCACCGGCACCGCCCGCGCCCCGGCCACGGCCCGTCCCGCCGCCCCCGCCGCCACCACCGGCCCCCGCCCCGGCGAGGACCCCCGAGCCGCCGCCGAAGCCCACCCCGCGTCCCTCCGTGACGCCCGTGAGCTATCCGCGCCACCACTCCGCCCCGCCGCCGCGGCCCGCCCGCGACACCACGCCACCCGTCGTCTACGTCCTGCTCATCACCGTGCCCGCGCTCGTCGCCGTCGCCGCGCTGCGCCCCCGCTGACCCTCTGGAGGCACCTCTTGCCGGAATGGCTTGTTCTCACGCTCGCGATGGTGGCCGCCTGCGCCGTGGTGGTCGTGATCACCCTGGTACGGGCCCGCAGAGCCCCTGAGGACGAGGACCCCGACGAGACACCGGACGTCATCGAGTACATGACGATGTGGATCGGCGTGGTCTACGCGATCGTCCTGGGCCTGGCCATCGCCGGTGTCTGGGAGGCGCGCAGCGTCGCCCAGGACCACGTACAGGCGGAGGCCCAGGCGCTGCACGAGATCTCGGAGCGGGTCCGGGCGTATCCCCCCGATGTACGGGACCGGATCCGGGCGGACGTCAACGCCTATGTCGGACACGTCGTGACCACCGAGTGGAAGGCGATGGCCGACCACGGGGACATCACGGACCGGGGTACCGAACTGCTGGGACGCGTCCGCGCCGACGTCACGGACTACCAGCCGAAGAACGACTTCGAGGCCCAGTCCTACCAGCCGCTGCTCGACCAGGTCGCCGCGGCGGACCAGGCGCGCAACGCCCGCGCCGACTCCACCGGGTCCACCATGCCCGGCGTGGTGTGGTTCGGACTGCTCATCGGGGCCGTCATCACCATCGGCATGGTCTTCGCGCTCCAGATCCGGCGTACCGCGCGGGAACTCGCCCTGGCCGGGATGTTCTCGGCGCTCATCGCCTTCCTGCTCTTCCTGATCTGGGACTTCGACTCGCCCTACAGCCGCGGCGTCGCCGCGACCGCGGAGCCGTTCCTGCAGCTGTTCCCGCACGCGGGCGGCTGACGGGCCGTTCCGGGGAGGGACACCGGCGCCCGCGGCGCGCCGCCGGTGTCCCACGGGCGCCGGTGTCCCTCCCGGTCGCGCGCGGGGATTCACCCGCGCGGCCCACACGGTTGACCCGTTCGCACTACTGCGATCGCGGGGGTACCCGCCCGTTCCTAGCGTTTCGGTCATCGAGGCGCATTTTCGGCTCAGGCGGAACAGGTCCGCGGCTGCTCCTCGGAGACCGGAGGATCCACCATGCGCGCGATACGCGTCGCGTCGGCCGCCCTGCTGGGCGTCACCGCCGCACTGGCCCTCTCCGCGCCGGCCGTCGTCGCGAGCGACGACGACAGCGGCCACGACGTCACACCGTTCGGTTTCAGCGTGCTGCCCCGCAGCATCGCGGCGGGCGGGCAGCTCACCCTCCAGATCGACCGCGACGGGGGCGGCTGCCGGGGGACCGCCACGGTCGCCTCGGGTGCCTTCGACACGGTACGGATCCCCGCCGGGCGTCCGTCGGCCGTGACCACGGTCGACCGGGCCGCGCGGGCCGGGGCCGTGCACCGGGTGACGTTCACCTGCGACGGGGTGAGCGGGTCCACGGACCTGACCATCGCCGAGGGCGGGCCCGACGACACCGGCCTCACGCCCGTACCGGTGCAGCAGGTCCCGCGGGCCGTCCAGGCGGGCGAGGGCGGCAGCGTCGCCGGCTTCGACCTGAAGGAGATCGCCCTGGGCGCCGCGCTCATCGCGGGCTCCATCGGCACGGCGTACCACCTCGGGCGCCGCCGCGAGAGCGAGGACGGCGACTGACGGTCGGAAGCGCTTCCCGGCGCGGCGGTCGGACGCGCTTCCCGGCGTGACGGTCGGACGCGCTTCCGGCGTGACGGTCAGACGCGCTTCCGGCGTGACGGTCAGACGCGCTTCCGGCGTGACGGTCAGAAGCGCTTCTCGGCGCGGCGCCGCATCCAGCACACCACTCCGCCGAGGCCGGCCGCGCCCACGAGCCCGCCGCCGACGGCCATGTCGGTCGGGGTCGCGCCGATCGAGATACCGCCGCCGATCCCGCCGCGGACACCGCCGATCACGGTGAAGGCCGCCGGGCGGGTCAGGGTCCGGCCGTTGCAGTCGACCGTGATGTCGTACCGGCCGGGCCGGACGTTGTTGTAGATGACCGCGACGCCCCTGGCGGTGTCGTTGGTGCCGTTGAGCGGTCGCAGCGGGCTGTTGCGGAAGGCGCGCGAGGCCATGACGCCGCCGTTGCGGCAGCCGTCCACGGTGACGGTGAGCCGGCCGCCGGCGGGGACCACGCCGGGCTGGGCGATGATGTTCCGCGGCCCGAAGCCGTTGTTGTTGTTGAAACCGATGTTGTTGCCGACGCCGTCGGGGCCCCGGTTGTCGAGGCCTCCGTTGTTCCCGAGGCCGTTGTCCGGACCGAAGGCGCCGTCGGGGCCCCGGCCGTTGTTGCCGAGAACACCGTCGTTGCGACCCGGGCCGAAGTCGTTGCGACCCCGGCCGAAGTCGTTGCGCCCCGGGCCGAAGTTGTTGTTGTTCCCGAAACCGTTGTTGGGGCCGAAGGCGTTGTTCGGGCCGAATACGTTGTTCGGACCGAAGACGTTGTTGGGCCCGAAGACGTTGTTCCGGCCGAAACCGTTGTTGTTCCCGAAGCCGTTGTTGTTCCCGAAGACGTTGTTGGGACCGAAGACATTGTTGGGGCCGAAGACATTGCCCCGCCCGTTGTCCCTCCCCGGCCCGATACCACTGTTGTTGGGGAACCCGCCGCCCCAGTTGTTGCCCGGCCCGATGCCGCTGACCCCACCCACGCCGTTCGGAGGGATGCCGCCGCCCCCGTTGCCCATCCCGTCCGCGAAGGCCGCGGGGACCGCGAACCCGAGGACGGCGACCACAACGGCCGCCGTCGCCAGGGCACGTGAGTTTCGCATGAGTTCCTCCGCGGAAGGCGCCCCGGGACCCGTGCCCGGTCGATCGGCGAGAAAGCGTCTCCCGGTACGACCCTCGGACGCGCCGCACGCCGCCGCATTTCGGGAATGGTCCGTCCTGGTGAGACGACACGCCGACGGAAAACCTCGCGATCCGATGTCGCCGCAGGTCATTGACTGTCGGAAATTTCCTGTACGCCGCCGACCCGGATGGCGCACCCCGGACCCGGCACCACCCGTTCGCGCGTGACTCGTCGCCGCTTCCGCGTACGGGACTTAGCGTTTACGCAGGCGCGAACGACACGGCGACGGCCGGGTCGAGAGGGGATGGCGAATGTCCGCGTACGGGCTGTCCGAGGTGGCGGAAGAGGAGGAGCGGCCCAGGAAGCGTGCGCCGTGGGGTGTGATGGCGCTGGTGCTGCTGACCGGGCTCGCGCTGATCCGCAACGGGTCGGGCGAGTTCGACGTCGGACCTCCGCAGCCCGCCGCGGCCGCGGGCACCAACAGCAGCGGCGCCGCCCGGGGCGCGCTCGGCCTGGCCCCGGACCCCCTGCCCTACGCGGTGCCCGACCGGGTCAGGATCCCCGCGATCCAGGTGAACGCTCCCGTCACCCCGGTGGGCCTGGACACGGACGGCTGGATCGACGCGCCGACGCCGGACGACCCGAATCTGGCCGGCTGGTTCACCGGCGCCGTCTCGCCCGGCGAGAAGGGGACCGCGGTGATCGTCGGCCATGTCGACAACCAGCAGGGTCCCGCCGTGTTCTACGGGCTCGGGGCGCTGAAGAAGGGCAACCGCGTCGAGGTGGGGCGCCGGGACGGGAAGACCGCGGTCTTCGAGATCTACGGCATCGAGGTCTTCGAGAAGAGCAACTTCCCCAGCGATCGCGTCTACGGCTCCAAGGGCACCCCCGAGCTGCGGGTCATCACCTGCGGCGGCGGCTTCACCCAGCAGAACGGCTACGACGGGAACGTCGTCGTCTTCGCCCGCCTGGCCGAGGTCCGCTGAGCGCTCCCCGGCCGGGCGGGCGATCGTCGCTCACGCGTACTGCCGGCGCGGGACCGTGATGTGGTAGCCCGAGTCCAGCAGTCGCGGCAGGTAGTCGCGCAGCGCCTGGACGGTGTGCGAGCGGTCTCCCCCGGCGTCGTGCGAGAGGACCACCACGCCGGGCGCGGCACCGCTCTCCACCCGGTCGACGATGGTGCGGGCGCCGGGGACGGGTTCGGTCCAGTCGCGGGAGTCGACCGTCCAGGCCAGCGGGTCCATGCCGAGTTCGGCGCCGAGCTGGAAGGCGGCCCTGTTCCAGGCGCCGTAGGGGGCGCGGAACCACAGGGGGCGCTCGCCGTAGGCGTCCTCGATGACATCGCAGGTGCGCTCCATCTCGGAGCGGATCCGGGAGCGGCCGAGCCGGGTCAGCAGGGGGTGGGTCCAGGTGTGGTTGCCGACGATGTGCCCCTCGTCGGCCATCCGCGCCAGGAGGCCCTTGTTGGCGACGGCCATCTCCCCGCAGACGAAGAACATGGCACGTACGTCGTACCGGCGCAGGGTGTCCAGGACGCCGGGCGTGTAGCGGGGGTCGGGTCCGTCGTCGAAGGTCAGCACCATGGTGCGGCCGCGTCCGGACACACTCAGCAGGGGCTCGTGACGCACCAGGGTCCGGCGGGGCGCCGCGCGCGGGACGCCGTAGCCGGTCAGGGGTTCGAGGCGGTAGGCGGAGGGCTTCGACGCCAGCCGGCGGGCCGGGGCGCCCGCGGCTCCGGCCACGGGTCCGGCCGGCTCCTCGACCGTGTCCGGCATGAGCACACCGGCCGCTCCGGCCACTCCGGCCGCGCCCAGGGCGACGGCACCGGCGAGCAACGCACGGCGCCGCGTAATGATCTGATCCTCTTTCATGATTTATCAGTCGCACGGGTATCACCCGGTGCAGCACGAGGACACTTCAGCGGCGGCAGGAATGCACCCGTACGGTCGAGCGGGCCGGGTTCAGCGGTGGCGTACCAGGGGGAACGGCAGTGTCTCCCGGATGGTCAGGCCGGTGAGGAACATGACCACCCGGTCGACGCCGATGCCGAGCCCGCCGGTCGGCGGCATCGCGTACTCCAGGGCGTCGAGGAAGTCCTCGTCCAGTTCCATCGCCTCCGGGTCTCCCCCGGCGGCGCGCAGCGACTGCTCGGCGAGCCGGCGGCGCTGCTCCACGGGGTCGGTCAGTTCGGAGTAGGCGGTGCCGAGTTCGGTGCCGAAGGCGACGAGGTCCCAGCGTTCGGCGAGGCGCGGGTCGATGCGGTGCTGCCGGGTCAGCGGGGAGACGTCGGTCGGGAAGTCCTTGTAGAAGGTGGGCAGCCGGGTCTTCTCCTCGACCAGCCGTTCGTACATCTCCAGGACGATGTCGCCCGGGCCGTCGTCGGCGGTGTACGGGACCCCGGCCCGGTCGCACAGCCGGCGCAGCCGGGGCGGTTCCGTGCCGGCGTCGATCTCCTCGCCCAGCGCCTCGGAGATCGCGGCGTGCACGGTCCTGACCGGCCACGGCCCGGAGATGTCGTACTCCGTGCCGTCCTGGTGGGCGACGGGCCGGCCGAAGGCGGCGACGGCTGCGCCCTGGATCAGTTCGCGGGCGAGGTCGAGCATCACGTCGTAGTCGGCGAAGGCCTGGTAGGCCTCCAGCATGGTGAACTCGGGGTTGTGCTTGTGGGAGACGCCCTCGTTGCGGAAGGTGCGGCCCAGCTCGAAGACCCTCTCCAGGCCGCCGACGCACAGCCGCTTCAGATACAGCTCGGGGGCGATGCGCAGATACAGATCGAGGTCGTAGGCGTTGATGTGGGTGGTGAACGGGCGGGCGTTGGCGCCGCCGTGGATCTGCTGGAGCATCGGGGTCTCGACCTCCAGGTAGCCGCGGTCCAGCAGGCCCTGGCGCAGCGCCTGCACGGCGGTGGAGCGGACCCGCACGACGTCCCGGGCGGCGGGGCTGGTCACGAGGTCGAGGTAGCGCATCCGGACCCTGGCCTCGGGGTCGGCGAGACCGCGGCGCTTGTCGGGCAGCGGGCGCAGGCACTTTCCGGTGAGCTGCCAGGAGGTGACGAAGACGGTCGGCTCGCCGCTGTCGCTGCGGCCCGCGCGGCCGGTGACGGTGATGTGGTCCCCGATGTCGGTGTCGGCGGTGAACCGGTCGAGGGCGGGACCGGACTCCGCGCGGGTGAACGCCACCTGGTGGTCCGCCGACCAGTCGCGCAGCACGGCGAAGACGATGCCGCCGAAGTCCCGCACCAGCATGACCCGGCCCGCCACGGTGACCGGCCCGTCCGGGGGCACGGCGGCGAGGGTGTGGGTGCGCGGCGGGACACCGACCGGGTAGGGGTCGGTGCCGACGGCGCGCAGCCGGTCCAGCTTCTGGTGCCGGACGCGAACCTGCTCGGGCAGGCCCGCGTCCGGGCCGGCCGGCCCGGCCTCGTCCCCTCCGTCGAGACCGAGCGCCGACAGCGACGGCAGCCCGTACGTGGTGGCGGGCCGCCGCGCGCCTTTCGGGTGCCCCTTTCCCCAGAGTTTGCGCAGCGAGGGTACGGAGACGAAGCCCTCGGCGATGCCGGAGGCGAGGCCGATCCGGGCCAGGGAGGCGGCGTCCCCGTAGCAGAGGAAGCGCGGGTACCACTCGGGGCGGTACTTGGCGTTGGAGCGGTAGAGGGCCTCCAACTGCCACCAGCGGGAGAAGAACAGCAGCAGCCCGCGCCACGCGCGCAGCACCGGTCCGGCGCCGATGCGGGCGCCCTCCTCGAAGGCGGAGCGGAACACCGCGAAGTTGAGGGAGATCCGGCGTACGCCCATTTTGGGGGCGGCGGCGCACAGTTCGGCGACCATGAACTCCATCACGCCGTTGGGGGCGGTGCGGTCACGGCGCATCAGGTCCAGGGAGATGCCGTCGTCGCCCCAGGGCACGAAGGACAGCAGGGCGAGCAGCCGCCCGTCCTCGCCGATCGCCTCCACCAGGAGGCAGTCGCCGTCGGCGGGGTCGCCGAGGCGGTCCAGGGCCATCGAGAAGCCGCGTTCGGTCTCGGTGTCGCGCCAGGTGTCGGCCTTGTCGACGACCTCCTCCATCTCCGTCTCGCCGAGGCCGGCGTGACGGCGGACCCGGCAGGTGGCGCCGGTGCGCCGCACCCGGTGGGCGGCCTGCCGGGTGACCCGCATCTCGCGGCCGTCGAGGTCGAAGGAGGCGGGGTGCACGATCGCCTCGTCGCCCAGTTGCAGGGCGCCCAGACCGGCGCGGGCGTACGCCCTGGCGCCGTCCTCGGAGGCGCCCATCACGGCGGGCGCCCAGCCGTGGCGGCGGGCGACGTCGAGCCAGACGGCGATGGCGTGCGGCCAGGCCTCACGGTCGCCCACGGGGTCGCCGCTGGCCAGGCAGACACCGGCCTCGACGCGGTAGGTGACCGCGGCCTTGCCGCTGGGCGAGAAGACGACGGCCTTGTCGCGGCGGGTGGCGAAGTAGCCGAGCGAGTCGTCGGCGCCGTAGCGGCGCAGCAGGGCGCGGATGCGCGGCTCCTCGTCGTCGTGCAGGGCGGCTTCCAGGCGCTGGGAGCGGAACAGGGTCGCGGCGGCGTTCAGCAGGGCGAGGGCGCCGAACAGGCCGAGCAGGAAGGACACGACGTGGGGCGGCCGGCCGGCGAAGGAGCGGGCCGGGACCAGACCGCCGAGGACGCGGGTGGCCGACCAGGCCAGGTGCTGGCTCTCGGGCAGGGTGCCGGGGAAGAGGGACACCAGGCCCCAGCCGGCCAGGATCGCCACGGCGAGCCCGGCGACCAGCACGGCGAGCGCGCGGCGTACGGCGCCGCGGCGGGAGGCGGCGTAGAACTCCCCGCGCGCGAGGACCAGGAGGATCAGCGCCAGGCCGCACACGACGAGGGACGGCAGGGACGCGGCGTAGAGGCCGACGGCCACGCCCAGGGCGTCGGTCAGGACCAGCAGGCCCAGATAGACCACGACCAGCCACCAGGCGATCCGTTTGCGGGCGCCGGTGGCGGCGGCCAGCAGGAACAGGAAGACGGCGTAGGCGAGGTTGGCGCTGACGGGGACGGTCAGCAGGTCGAGGAACTCCTCGACCGGGTTCAGCAGCACGCGCAGCGGCGGGATCAGGTCGAGCAGGGCGCAGAACAGGCCCAGGGCGCCGAAGAAGGTCGCGAAGGCCTCGGGCACCCTGCCGAGGAAGCCGCCGCCGGGCGGCCGTATCGGGCCTGGGGCGTCCTCGGCCGGGGCGGCCTCCACGGGGGCACTCATGTACCGACTGTAGGAACAGCCCGCCCGCTCCGCCCGTCGAGAGCCCGGTCCCCCACCCCCGTGGGCCCGCCGAGAGGTCCCGGCCCGCCTGCCGGGAGGGCCTGCGGACGGCCCCTCGGGGGGTGGCGGATCCGGTCGCCGGACCGGCCTCGGAGCGGCCTCGGACCGGTCGGGGACCGGACCGGGTGCCTCCGATAGCCTCGAGGCGTGATGGAACAGCACTCTTCCCGGTTCGAGCGGGGCACCGACGGGCCCAAGGTCATCGTCGTCGGGGTGGACGGCTCCGACTCCTCGCTCCGCGCCGCGGCCTACGCGGGCGGGCTGGCCAGGCGCCAGCACGCACTGCTCGCGGTGGTCTACGTGCAGCCGGTGATGGCGGCGGGCGCCGCCCTGGGAGTGCCGGTGGCGGAGACGACCGACGAGATCGCCGAGGACCTGGTCGGCCAGATCCGGGAGGCCGCCGAGCGGGTCAAGGGGATATTCGACGTGCGCTGGGAGTTCCACACGTTCCGCGGCGATCCCTACGGCGGCCTGGTCAAGGCGGCCGACGAGCTCAAGGCGGACGCGGTGGTGGTGGGCGCCTCGGAGCAGGCCGGCCACCGGATCGTCGGCTCCGTGGCGGTACGGCTGGTGAAGGCGGGGCGCTGGCCGGTGACGGTCGTCCCGTAGCCGGACCGATGACAGTCGTGCCCCAGCCGGACCGACGACGGTCGTCCCGTAGCCGGACCGATGACAGTCGTGCCCCAGCCGGACCGACGACGATCATCCCGTAGCCGGACCGATGACAGTCGTGCCCCAGCCGGACCGACGACGATCATCCCGTAGCCGGACCGATGACAGTCGTGCCCCAGCCGGACCGGCGACGGTCGTCCCGTAGCCGGACCGATGACAGTCGTGCCCCAGCCGGACCGACGACGGTCGTCCCGTAGCCGGACCGATGAGGACTCGGCGCGGGCCGAACCCGGCGCGGGCTCACTCCCCCATCGTCAGGCCGTCCTTCGCCGCGCCCCGGCTGAGGACCACCTCCCGGATGCGGTCGCGCACGCCTTCGACGTCGGCCCCCTGGGCGAGCGCCTGGTTGAGGTCCACCACGCGCCCGGCGTCGACGTCGAACATCTGCGGGACGAACTCGGCCCTGCTCACCTCCCAGCGCCCACCGGGCCGGGACGGCGGGCTGAAGGTGAAGCGGCCGATCGTGGACTGGTTGCCGCGCGGGTCCCGGACGCCCCGGCGGTCCAGCGCCTCACCGGCGACCTGGTCGCCGGTCCCGTACACCACCCAGGTGCCGTTGACCTTCTCGTACGCCTGCGGGACATGGGTGTGGGTGCCGATGATCAGGTCGATGTCGGGGCGCCCGTCGGTGCGCGCGGCGGTGAGCCGCCGCGCGAGGCTCTGCTGCCGGCCGTCCGGCGCCTCCTGCCACTCGGTGCCCCAGTTCAGGGAGACGACGACCACGTCGGCGCCCGCCTTCCGGGCGGTCCTGGCGTCGGCGAGGATGCGGTCCTCGTCGACCGGGCCGACGGCCCACGGCTGCCCGTCGGGCAGCGGGTGGCCGTCGGTGTCCGACGTGTAGGCGAGGAGGGCGACCGCCGCGGGTCCCGCGCGCAGCATCGTGGTGGTGCGCGCCTCGGCCTCGGAGCGGGCCGTCCCGGCGTGGGCCAGGCCCACCGTGTCGAGCGCGCCGAGGGTGCGCTGGATCCCGGGCGCGCCGTCGTCGAGGCTGTGGTCGGACGCGGTGGCGCAGCCGTCGTAGCCGGCGGCGGCGAGGGCGAGGGAGAGCTCCGACGGGGACACGAGGGCGCCGGGGGCGCCCGGTTCGTCGGCGGCGCCGTACACGGTCCCCAGGTGACACAGCGCCAGATCGGCCCGGGAGACGGCGGATTCGGCACCGGCGAGCATCGGCCGGAAGTCGTAGCCGGTGCCGCCCGCGTCGTAACGGGCCCGCTCGATGACCGAGCCGTTCGGGATCAGGTCACCGGAGGCGACCAGGGTGAAGCCGCGGACGGCGGCCGCGGACGGGCCCGGCAGGGCGGGCCGGCCGAACCGGGCGGGCTGTGCGGCCTCCTGCCGGTGGGCCTGGCAGGCCGCGGCCGCGGTGAGAACGGCCGTCAGGACCAGGGCCACCTGCCGTCTGCGTGCGATCATCACTCACCCCATCGCGATCGTATTTACCCATAAATAGGTACGGGATTGGCAGTCGTCGCAAACGGCCCCGGCACCCCCATTAACCCATTGGATGCGCACGACTGGGGCAGACGGACCGTTCGTCGAACCGTTCGCCGACGCGATCGACCGTCCGCCGCAGATCCGTGCGCGCGCCCTGTCCCCACGCCGCGCCCTGCGCTCCCATACGGCCATGACGGCCGGAACCATCCTCATGAAGTCGACGACCGCCGAACACGAGCTCGCCGCGCTCCAGCGCGAGCACGGACGGCCGCTCTTCGCCCTGCTGCTGAGGCTCTGCGACGGCGACCGGCAGCGCGCCGAGGACCTCGTCCAGGAGACGCTGGTACGCGCCTGGCAGCATCCCGAGGCGCTGCGCGCCGACGACTTCACCTCCGTACGGCCGTGGCTGCTGACCGTGGGGCGGCGCCTGGCGATCGACGCGCGACGGGCCCGGCAGGCCCGTCCGGCGGAGGTCGGGGACGCCGTGCTGGAACACGCGCCGGTGTGCGCCGACCACGCCGATCGGTCCGCCGCCATGCTCGACGTGCGCGAGGCTGTGAAGACTCTCACTCCGGAGCACCGCGAGGTCCTGGTGCTGGTGTACTTCCTCGGGGCCAGCGTGGCGGAGGCCGCACAGGCCCTCGGCATCCCGCCGGGTACGGTGAAGTCCCGGGCATACTACGCGCTGCGCGCCCTGCGCCGGGTTCTTCCGGGATACGCCGCCGACCTGCGCTGAAACCAGTGGGAAAGTCAAACCTCCGTAAAGCGCCTTGCTGCGGGACCCGGTTGAGTAATCCGCTGTCCTCATCCGTGTTCCGGACCGGGGGCTCGGGTTCGGGCAACGCGCACGCAACGGAGGAAGGCAGGAAGGGATGCTGCACAGAGGTGAGCAGGAGACGGACGGTACCGACGGCGGTGAACTGACCGTTCCCATGGCCTGGTTGTACGCCGAGTACATCGCCGACGAACTGCTGCGGACCGGCGATCTGATGCCGCCGACGTCCTTCGAGTTCCGCGCCGGGCGGGACGCCCTGGCCCTCACGATCTTCCTGTCCGACACGGACGGCGAACTCTCCGGCATCCGGGTCATCACCCAACTGGAGACCTGGCTCTCGCTGACGGCGTACGACCAGCCGTGGCAGGAGTGGGTGCGCGAGCGGATGGCCCAACTCACCGCCGAGGCGGCCGAGTCGGCGGGACCGGCGGCGGACCTGGAGCTGGCGGCGACGGCCTGGCGCTGGCTCCGGGAGACGGAGTTGCTCGCACCCGATCTGAACGCCGTACCGGGCGGAGGTTCGCAGGTCGGCGAGGACGACGGACCGAAGGTGTGGACGCCCGCGTGGCAGCTCGGACTGCCCCTCGGACACCTCGCGATCCATCTTTTCTAGAATCCGACCAATCCGTGGAGCCGACGGCTACGAACTCGTTGGTTACGATTCGGTGCGGGCCTTGAGTGATTCGGCAGCCTGGTGCGTACCGGTGGGAGCAAGCAGTAACCCCACCGACACCCAAAGGCACAAGGATTCCGCATGAGGTCCCTGGAAAGGCATCGAGACGTCGGCGCGTACGCGCTCGGCCTCCTGGACGAGGCGGAGGCCTTCCGCTTCGAGGACCACCTCATGGAGTGCCCGCAGTGCGCCGCGCAGGTCACCGAATTCGGCCCCACGGCACGGCAGTTGCTGCTGTACCGGAAGGCGACGCCGCGCTCCGTGCACCCGATGGCAGGTCCCGGCCCCCAACTGCTCGACAGGCTCCTCGGCGAGGTCGCCACCCGGCACCGGGCCCAGCGCCGCCGGCTGCTGTTCGCCCTGGCCGCCTCCGTGGTGGTCGCGCTGGCGGGAGGCGTGCTCTCGACCACGCTGGGCGGCGGCGACGGGACGGCGCGGGTCACGGCGACCGACGAGCGGTCGGGCGTCTGGGCCCAGCTCACGACCCAGGACGAGGCGTACGGCAGCGAGGTCGAACTCCAGGTCAAGGACGGGGCGGGCCCGCGCTCCTGCCGCCTGGTCGCGGTCTCCGACGACGGCTCGGAGCAGACCCTGGCGAGCTGGATGGTCCCGACCCACGACGCCCGCCCCCTCACCATGCACGGCGGCTCGACCCTCCACTCCGACCAGATCACCCGGTACGAGGTCCGCACGGCCGACGGCGAGCACCTGGTGACCCTGCCCGCACCGCACTGAGACCCGGCCCGGAAGGGGACGCTTCGCGGAGCCGCCGCCTCGGGGAGTTCCGGCATACGTCCAGAGTGCCGTCAGGGGGCGTTCACCGGCCGGACGCCGACGGACACCGGCCGGAGCGGGGCCGGCGCCGGCCGACGTGGTCAGGGCCGTTCCGGGACCACGAACTCGCACCACACGCACTTTCCGCCGCCCCGCGCCTCCACGCCCCACATGTCGGTGAGCCGGTCCACCAGCAGCAGGCCCCGGCCGGCCATCCCTGCCTCCCCGACCTCGCGGCGGCGCGGCAGGGCGCTGGAGGAGTCCTCGACCTCGACGCGCAGCCGGCGGCCGGCGCCGACGAGGACCCGCAGGGTGAGGATCGCGGCGCCCTCGGTGTGCATGAGCGCGTTGGTGATCAGTTCATCGGCCACCAGTTCGACCTCGTCGGTACGGTCGCGCGCGCCCCAGGAGCGGACCGCGGTCCGGAGCATATGGCGGGCGTGGGTGAGCGCCTGCGGATCGCCGGGGGCCACGTGCCGGCGGATGCGGCCGCCGGACTGCCGGCTGTCCGGGCGGCGGCGGTGCAGCAGGAGCAGCGCCACGTCGTCGTCGCCGCCGCGTTCGTCGGCCACCTCGATCAGCCGGCCGGCCAGTTCCCGGACACCTTCGGGGCCTTCGGTGACGAGCGCGGTGAGCGTCTTCATCCCGTCGTCGAGGTCGGCGCCGGGCTGTTCGACCAGGCCGTCGGTGCACAGCAGCAGGGTGTGGCCGGGATCGAGCTCGATGGTGCCGACCGGGTAGGCGAGGCTGCCGAACTCCGCGGACAGGCCGAGCGGCAGTCCGCCCGGGACGGCGACCCGGCGGCAGGTCCCGTCGGGCGCCCGCAGCAGCGGGTCGAGGTGGCCGGCCCGGACCACCTGGACCACCCCGGTGGACAGGTCGGCCTCCGCGTACAGGCAGGTGGCGAAGCGCTCGGTGTCCAGGTCGCGCAGGAAGACGGAGGCGCGGGCCATCACGGTGGCCGGGGGGTGCCCCTCGGCCGCGTAGGCGCGCAGCACGATGCGCAGCTGGCCCATCACCGCGGCGGCGTGCGTGTCGTGGCCCTGGACGTCGCCGATGACGGCGCCGACCCGGCCGCCGGGCAGCGGGATCAGGTCGTACCAGTCGCCGCCGATGTCCCGGCCGTGGGCGCCGCCGACGCTGGCCGCCCGGTAGCGGACCGCCACGTCGGCGCCGGGCACGCTGGGGATGGTGCGCGGCAGCATGGCCCGTTGCAGGCCCTGGGCGATGTCCTTCTCCTGCTCGTAGAACATGGCCCGTTGCAGGCTCTGGGCGATGCTGCTGCCGAGGGCGACGAGGATGTTGCGTTCCTCGGGGGTGAAGCCGCGGCGGTCGCCGTAGAGCAGGCCCATGGCACCGATCGGGCGGGCCTGCACGATGAGCGGCAGATACGCGGCCGAGGTGATGTCCAGATCGGCGAGGCCGGGCCACAGGACGGGGTACCCGGCGGCGAACTCCTCCGGCGACTCGATGAACCGGGGGCTGAGGGTGCGTACGACCTCGCTCATCGGGTACGGGTCGTCGATGCGGGTGACCAGGGTGCCGGGCACGAAGCTGCCCTCGGGCCCCTCGGCGACCAGCCGGATGCGGCCCGCCTCGACGAGACCCATGACCAGGCTGGTCGCCCCGAGGTGGGTGAGGCCGTGGGTGTCCTTGAGCACGTCGATGACGTCGCGGACGGTACGGGCGTGGGCGAGGGCGGCGGTGGTGAGCTGGACGACGTTGGTCTGCTCCCGGCGGGCGCTGTCCAGGTCGGCCGCCTCCTGGCGTTCGGCGAGGTCGCCGAGTTCCTGGGTGGCGTCGCGGACGATGCCCACGATCCGGCGCGGGCGGCCCGTCCCGTCGCGTCTGATGTAGCCCTGGGTGTGGGTCCAGCGCAGGGTGCCGTCGCGGCAGCGGAGCCGGAAGTAGGCGCCGTAGTTCTCGCTGCCGTCCTTGATCGCCTGGGTGACCAGGGTGTCCAGTCGCAGGCCCTCGGTCTGGGGGACCCGCACGGAAAGGGTCTCCGGGTGTCCGTCGTATTCGTCGGGGCGCACGTCGAAGATGTCGTGGGCGAGGGCGTCCATGTGGAGCAGGCCCGTGTCCAGGTCCCAGTCGAAGCTGCCCATGCGGTTGAGCGCCAGAATGGGATCCGGGTGGGCGGGCCAGTCGTCCGGGAGTGACACGGCGCTCGCTCCCCGATCAGCCATGGGCCCACTTTGCCAGCATTTGCCCGATTATTCGACCGGTACGTACGGTCCGTCGCCTCCGAGGCGCGCGACTCTTGACCGGATCAGCGGCCGAAGAGATCGGTCGGGCTGTCGAAGATGCTTCCGGCGGCGCCGTCCGCGAGGTCGCCCGTCACACCGCCCACGAGGCCGGAGTCGTCCGCGCCGGCCGTGCCGGTCAGGCCGTCCGTGTCGACCACGCCGTCCGCGCCATCGGCACCGTCCGTACCGACCGGGGCGCCGGAGACGCCACCGGCGTCCGGGTCGTCGGGGATGAGCCCGCCGCCGTCGGGCAGGTCCGGTATCTCCGGCACGCGCGCGGGGCCCACCTCGTCGGAGAGCGACTCGGGGGCGCCCGTCGCGGCGGCGATGCCGGACTCGCCGGGCAGGGCGGCGTGGCGCGGGTCCGCGTCGGTGCGCGGCCGGGGCGACCCCGTGGTCCGCCCCGGCCGCTCGGGCGCCCCCTTGCCGCAACCGGCCATCAGGAGCGCCGCCGAGAGCGCGCAGACCAGGACGAAGGCTTTGATGATTGTCCGCACCGCGCACTCCTGGATCATTTTTAATGATTCACATCATTTCGGGTGATTCAGGACTATTGTTTGCGTCATTCACTCGGGTCACGCAACTGGAGGCATCGGACACGGAGCGTGAAGGCGGCAGAATGGAGGAGAGGGAGCGGCCGTGAACTGGTTCACCGCATCCGAGTACGGGCTGACCCGGCTGGTCTTCCAGCGGGGACTGGCCGCCGTGTACCTCGTGGCGTTCCTGGCGGCGGCCCGCCAGTTCCGGCCGCTGCTGGGCGAACGCGGGATGCTGCCGGTGCCGCACTTCGTCGCCCGGATGCCGTTCCGGCTGGCCCCCAGCGTGTTCCATCTGCACTACTCCGACCGCTTCTTCGCGGGCTGGGCCTGGACGGGCTGCGCGGTCTCGGCGGCCCTGCTCGCGGGCGCGGACTCGCTGCTGCCCCTGTGGGGAGGGATGCTGCTGTGGCTGGTGCCGTGGGCGCTGTACCTGTCGATCGTCAACGTCGGCCAGACCTGGTACTCGTTCGGCTGGGAGTCCCTGCTGCTGGAGGTCGGCTTCCTCGCCGTCTTCCTGGGCAACGACAAGGTGGCCCCGCCGGTGGTGGTGCTGTTCCTGCTGCGCTGGATCCTGTTCCGGGTGGAGTTCGGGGCGGGTCTGATCAAGATGCGCGGCGACGCGTGCTGGCGGAAGCTGACCTGTCTCTACCACCACCACGAGACCCAGCCCATGCCGGGACCGCTGAGCTGGTTCTTCCACCATCTGCCCAAGCCGCTGCACCGGGCGGAGGTGGCGGCCAACCACGTCACCCAGCTGATCGTCCCCTTCCTGCTGTTCACCCCGCAGCCCGTCGCCGGAGCCGCCGCGGCCCTGATGATCGTCACCCAGCTGTGGCTGGTGCTGTCGGGCAACTTCGCCTGGCTGAACTGGATCACCATCGTGCTGGCCGTGCCCGCGCTGCGGCTGCCCGGCGCCCCGCCGTCGCCGTCCGCCGCGCCCCTCTGGTACGAGGTGGTGGTCCTCGCCGTCGCCGCGCTGCTGCTGTTCCTCAGCCACCACCCGGTGGTGAACATGATCTCCCACCGGCAGGTCATGAACCGGTCCTTCGACCCGCTGCACCTGGTGAACACCTACGGCGCGTTCGGCAGCGTCAGCCGGGTCCGCTACGAGGTGGTGGTCGAGGGCACGCGCGACGCCGCGCCGCACGAGGACGCGGACTGGCGGGAGTACGAGTTCCGGGGCAAGCCTGGCGACCCACGGCACTGGCCGCGCCAGTTCGCGCCGTACCACCTGCGGCTGGACTGGCTGATGTGGTTCGCCGCGCTGTCGCCCGGCTACGCCGGGGCATGGTTCGGCGCGCTGGTGGAGCGGCTGCTGGAGAACGACCGCGACACGCTGAAGCTGCTCAGGCGCTCCCCGTTCCCGGCGGACGAGCCGCCGCACTTCGTCCGCGCCCGCCTCTTCCGCTACCGCTACACCACCTGGCGCGAACTGCGGGAGACCGGGGCGTGCTGGGAGCGGGTGTACGTACGGGAGTACCTGCCACCGACCCGGCTCGCGGGAGCGGCCCAGCGGTCGTCCTGAGCACCACCGGCCGGAACCGTCGGCAGGGTGCTTAGCGGCTTCCGGAAGCGGGCGTCCCGGCCACGGGCGTCCCGGCCACGGGCGTCCCGGCTGCCGGCGTCCCGGCTGCCGGCGTCCCCGCTGCGGGCGTCCCGGCCACGGGCGTCCCGGCCGCGGGCGTCCCTGCTGCCGGCGTCCCCGCTGCGGGCGTCCCGGCTGCCGGCGTCCCCGCTGCGGGCGTCCCGGCCACGGGCGTCCCGGCCACGGGCGTCCCGGCTGCCGGCGTCCCGGCTGCCGGCGTCCCCGCTGCGGGCGTCCCGGCCGCGGGCGTCCCGGCCGCGGGCGTCCCGGCCGCGGGCGTTCCTGCTGCCGGCGTCCCCGCTGCGGGCGCCGGTCCGAGACCGTAGACCGCCGTGGCGGTGCCCGCGAAGAGCAGCGCGCGCTCGGCCGGGCCGAGCCCCGCGGTCAGCCGTCGCGCGCTCGCGTGCACCTCGGCGTAGCTCGCGGCGAGCGTGCACACCGGCCAGTCCGAGCCGTACATCAGCCGGTGCGGCCCGAAGGCGTCCAGCACGGTGTCCGCCCAGGGGCGCAGATCGGTCGTCCGCCAGGTCTCCCGGTCGGCCTCGGTGACCAGGCCCGACAGCTTGCAGACCGTGTTGGGGCGGGCGGCGAGGGCGCGCACGGCGCTCGCCCACGGCTCCCGTCCGCCCGAGGCGACGGGCGGTTTGCCCAGATGGTCGAGGACGAAGGTGAGCCCCTCGTGGTCGGCGGCGGCCGCCGCGCAGACGGGGAGTTGGTGCGGCAGCACCACGAGGTCGTAGACCAGGCCCGCCGCCGCCACGGCGGCCAGGCCCCGGCTCACGTCCGCACGCAGCAGCCACCGTGGGTCCGGCTCCCCCTGGACCTGGTGGCGGATGCCCTTGAGGCGGTCGCCGCCCGGGAGTTCGCGCAGCCGGGCGAGTTCGTCGGCGACGTCCGGGCGGGTCAGGTCGGTCCAGCCGACCACCCCGGCGATCAGCTCGTGCCCGGCGGCCAGGGCCAGCAGTTCCGGGGTCTCCTCGGCCACGGTGACCGTCTGGACGAGGACCGTGCGGTCGACCCCGGCCGCGCGGGCCTCGGGTTCGAGGTCGCCGACCGTGAAGTCCCGGCGCAGCGGCCCGAGTCCGGGGGCGTCCAGCCAGTCCTGGTCCCGGACGGACAGGTCCCAGACGTGGTGGTGGGCGTCGACGGTCACGACGACTCCCGGACGCGGGTGCGCGGGGCGCGCTTCATGCCGGCTCCTCCCCCGGGACGGGCGCCTCGGCGGGCAGCAGGCCGGTGTGCCGCAGTTCCCGCCAGAAGGACGCGGGTACCGGGGTCGCGAACTGGGTGGCGCAGTCGTCGACTTCGGCCGCCGAGCGGGCGCCGACGAGGACGCTCGCGACGGCCGGGTGCGCCGCGCAGAAGGCGAGCGCGGCGGCCCGCAGGGTGGTTCCGTGCCGGTCCGCGACGGACCTCAGCCGACGGGCCCGGGCCAGCAACTCGGGCGATGCCACGGTGTAGTCGTAGGTCGCGCCCGGTCCCGGGTCGGCCAGCAGGCCGGAGTTGAAGGCGCCGCCGACGACGACCGAGGTGCCGCGGGCGAGTGCGGCGGGCAGCAGGCCGGTGAGCGCGCTCTGGTCGAGCAGGGTGTAGCGGCCCGCGCACAGCACCACGTCGACGTCGGTCTCCCGGACGAAGCGGGTGAGCATCTCGGCCTGGTTCATGCCCGCGCCGATCGCGCCGACCACGCCCTGCGCGCGCAGCTCCGCCAGCGCCGGGTAGCCCTCGCGGAAGGCCTGTTCGGCGTGGTCGTCGGGGTCGTGGAGGTAGACGACGTCCACCCGGTCGAGACCGAGCCGGGCCAGGCTGGCGTCCAGGGCGCGCCGTACGCCGTCCGCGCTGAAGTCCCACACGCGCCGGTGGGTCGCGGGCACGGCGAACCCGGCCGCGAGGTCGTCGCCCGTGCCGTCCGACGGCTCCAGGCGGCGGCCCGCCTTGGTGGAGACGGTGTACGCCGACCGCGGACGGCCGCGCAGGGCGGCGCCGAGCCGGCGCTCGGACAGCCCGAGGCCGTAGTGCGGTGCGGTGTCGAAGGAGCGGATGCCGTGCCGCCAGGCGGCGGTGACGGCCGCGCGCGCCTGTTCCTCGCCGACCTCGGTGAACAGGTTGCCGATCCCTGCGCCGCCGAAGGCCAGCGCGGTGACCTCGACGCCGCTGCGGCCGAGGGTGCGCACCGCCGCGGCGCGGGGCGTGCTCATCGCCCGGCCGCGGGGCGCGGGCGCAGGCCCTGCATCCCGCCGTCGACCGCGAGCGCGGTGCCGGTGGTCGCGCCGGACAGCGGGCTCGCCAGGTAGGCGATGGCGCCCGCGACCTCGGCCGCGGTGACCAGTCGGCCGCTGGGCTGGCGGGCCTCCAGCGCGGCCCGTTCGGCGGCCGGGTCGTCGGCGGCGTCCAGCAGCCGCCCGATCCAAGGGGTGTCGGCCGTACCGGGGTTGACGCAGTTGACGCGGATGCCCTCGTGGAGGTGGTCGGCGGCCATGGCGAGGGTGAGGGCGAGCACGGCGCCCTTGGTCGCGCTGTACAGCGCCCGCCGCGGCAGACCGGCGGTGGCGGCGATCGAGCAGGTCTGGACGACGGCCGCGTGGGCCGAGTCCCGCAGGTACGGCAGCGCGGCGCGGGCGGTGCGGACCATCCCGAGGACGTTGACGTCCAGCACCCGGTGCCACTCGGCGTCGTCGTTGTCCTCGACGGTGCCCTGGGCGCCGATGCCCGCGTTGTTCACCAGGACGTCGAGCCCGCCGAGGCCGGCGACGGCGGCGGCCACCGCCTGCCGTACGGAGGCGTCGTCGCCGACGTCGGCGCGGTGGGCGAGCAGCGGCTCGGTCACGGCCGAGGGGTCCAGGTCGAGGACGGCGACCCGGGCGCCCCGGGCGGCGAGCAGTTCCGCGGTGGCCCGGCCGATGCCGGAGGCGCCGCCGGTCACCAGCGCCTTGAGGCCGTCGAAGTCGTTCATGCGGCCTGTCCTTCGCGCGATGCGAGGTCGGCGGCCCAGAAGGTGCCGCCGGGGTAGGTGTACCGCTCGATCGAGTCGGGCCGCAGGGCGGCCGAGAACCCCGGCGCGGTGGGTGCCGTGTAGTGGCCCTCGCGGACGACCACCGGGTCGACGAAGTGCTCGTGCAGGTGGTCGACGTACTCGATGACCCGGTCGTCGGTGGTGCCGGAGAGCGCGACGAAGTCGAACATCGACAGGTGCTGGACGAGTTCGCACAGCCCGACCCCGCCGGCGTGCGGGCACACCGGTACGCCGAACTTGGCCGCGAGCAGCAGCACGGCGAGGTTCTCGTTGACCCCGCCGACCCGGGCCGCGTCGAGCTGCACGATGTCGACGGCGCCGGCCTGGAGGAGCTGCTTGAAGACGATCCTGTTCTGGACGTGCTCGCCGGTGGCCACCTTCACCGGGGCGACGGCCCGGCGGATCGCCGCGTGGCCGAGGACGTCGTCGGGGCTGGTGGGCTCCTCGATCCAGTAGGGGTCGAACTCGGCCAGCGCCTTCGTCCAGACGATCGCCTCGCCGACGTCCCAGCGCTGGTTGGCGTCGATCGCCATCCTGATGCCGGGGCCCACCGCCCGGCGGGCGACCCGGCAGCGGCGTACGTCGTCCGCCAGGTCCGCGCCGACCTTCAGCTTGATCTGCCGGAACCCGTCGGCGACGGCCCGCGCGGCGAGCCGGGCGAGCTTGTCGTCGTCGTAGTCGAGCCAGCCCGGGGAGGTGGTGTAGGCGGGGAAGCCACGCTCCAGCAGGCGGGAGCGGCGCTCGTCCGCGCCCCGCCTGCCCCGGCGCAGCAGGTCCAGGGCCTCCGCGGGGGTCAGCGCGTCCGAGAGGTAGCGGAAGTCGACCTGGTCCACGAGCCAGGCCGGGTCCGCGTCGGCGAGGAGCCGCCACAGCGGCTTGCCCGCGCGTTTGGCGGCGAGGTCCCAGGCGGCGTTGACGACGGCCCCGATCGCCATGTGCATCACGCCCTTCTCGGGCCCGAGCCAGCGCAGTTGGCTGTCGCCGGTCAGGTCGCGGCCGAGCGTGCCGGGGTCGGCGCACAGGTCGGCCACGTCCCGTCCGACCACATGGGCGCGCAGCGCCTCGATCGCGGCGACCTGCACCTCGTTGCCCCGCCCGATGGTGAAGGTGAAGCCGTGGCCCTCGTCCCCGTCGGCCGCGTCGGTGCGCAGGACGACGTACGCCGCCGAGTAGTCGGGGTCCGGGTTCATCGCGTCGGAACCGTCGAGCTCGCGCGAGGTGGGGAAGCGGATGTCGTAGGTGTCGACCGCGACGACGCGGGCGCGGGACGGGGACGCGGGGGGCGACGCCGGGGACGACGACGACTGCGGGGGCACCGGGGACGACGCAGGGGGCACGGCGGGCCTTTCGGTCGGCTGCGGGACGGGGAACGCGAGGGACGCGGTTCGGCTCCTCGTGGTGTGCGGTCGAGCGGCTGCCCGCATAATTATCGGACCACTTCGGGAAAACGACCCCCTTCGGTGGCGGATGTCCCCGATTTCGAGCCACAGTGGTCGGACCACCTCCGTGGTCGGAGCGCGGCGCGTACGGCAGGAGGAGCGACGTGGACGAGTCCGGGGAGGGGACCGGGGAGCGGGCCGGCGCGCAGGAGGCGGGGGCCGGGGCCGGCCGGTCCCGGGGCACGGTGACCCAGCGCGCCATCGAGCGGATCAAGGCGATGATCGTCCAGGGTCTGCTGGAGCCGGGCCAGCGGCTGCCGACGGAACGCGACCTCGCCGCCGAACTGGGCATCTCGCGCAGCTCGATGCGGGAGGCGATCCGCGCGCTCACGGTCATGGGCGTGCTGGAGGCCCGGCACGGCTCCGGCATCTACGTCACCCGGCTGGAGGCCGGCGACCTGCTGGAGACCTTCGGTGTCGTCGCCGGTCTGTCCCGCGGTCCGCGGCTGCTGGAGCTGTTGGAGGTGCGCCGGGTGCTGGAGTCCACCGCGGCCGCGCTGGCCGCCGCGCGGATCACCCCGGACCGGCTCGCCGAGGTCGAGCGGCATCTGACCGCCATGAACGCCACGGACGACCCGGAGGAGATCCTCGCCCACGACCTGGCCTTCCACCGCGAGATCGCGGCGGCCGCGGGCAACGACACCATGGCCGCGATCCTGGAGGGCCTGTCCTCGCGCACGTTTCGGGCCCGGGTCCGGCGCGGCTGCCAGGAGGAGGGAGCCTTCGCGCGCACCCGTCGCGAACACGCGGCGATCCACCGCGCGCTGGCCGCCCGGGACCCCGACGCGGCCCGCGCGGCGGCGGCCGCGCACGTGGGTGAGGTCGAGGAGTGGCTGCGCGGACAGGTCGGGAGCTGAGCCCCGGACGGGAACTCGATCACCACCTCTCGACGCGGGGCCCACGCAGGTGCATTGTTCTCCCAGAGTTCTCCCTCGGCACTCGAAGTTCGCCCTCGGAACTCCCGCTCAGCACCTCCAGTACTCGCAAGTAGCACCACTCCGCACCAAGGAGCGCCCGTGACCAGCTGGGTCGGCCGGACCGCCACAGAGATCGCCGCCGCCGTACGCGAGAAGCGGGCCGTGCCCCGCGAGGTGGTGGCCGAGCATCTCGCCCGGATCGAGCGCCTCGACACCGGCGTCGGCGCCTTCCGCACCGTACGGACCGAGGCGGCGCTGGCCGAGGCCGACGAGGTGGCCGGCCGGGCCGATCTGGCCGAGCTGCCCCTCGCGGGCGTGCCGGTGGCCGTCAAGGACAACCTCGCGGTGCGCGGCGAGTCCACCCGGATCGGCTCGGCCGCCACCCCGGACACGCCCGCCGCCGAGGACCATGTCACCGTGGCCCGGCTGCGGGCGGCGGGCGCGGTGGTCGTGGGCCTGACGAACGTGCCGGAACTGTGCATCTTCGGCACCACGGAGGGCGTCCACGGCACGGCCCGCAATCCGTGGGACCCCTCGCGCACGGCCGGCGGTTCGTCGGGCGGCAGCGCGGCCGCGGTCGCCGCCGGGATGGTGCCGATCGCCCTCGGCAACGACGGCATGGGCTCGTTGCGGATCCCGGCGGCCAACTGCGGCCTGGTCACCATCAAGCCGGGCCACGGGGTGGTGCCCGCGGGGATCGGTGACGGCGACTGGTTCGGCATGTCCGAGAACGGTCCGCTGGCCACCACGGTCGAGGACGCCCGGCTGATGTTCTCGGTGCTGGCGGACACGGAGATCACGCGCGAGGAGGAGCCGGGCCGGCTTCGGATCGCCCTGTCGATGCGCAGCCCGCTGGCCGGGGTCACGATCAGCGCGCCGTACGCGACCGCGGTGCGGGAGGCCGCCCGGCTGCTGGCCGGCGCGGGTCACGAGATACGCCGGGCCGAGCCGCCGTACCCGCTCTCGCTCGGTGTCACCTCGCTCGCGCACTGGACGGCGGGCTCGGCGGTCGACGCCCGGGGGCTGGACCGGCGGCTGCTGGCCCGGCGCACCCGGGTGCACGCCACGGTCGGGCAGCGGTTCCTGGACGGGGTGCGCACCGGTGAGGGCCGCGAGCGGCTGCGGCGGCGGCTCGAGCCGTTCTTCGCCGAGCACGACATACTGCTGACCCCGGCGCTCGCCCGGCGCTCGCCGAGGTCGGCGCCCTGGCACGAGCGCGGCTGGCTGCGCAATGTGCTCGTGAACACGAACTACTCGCCGCTGACCCCGCCGTGGAACCTGACCGGCTGGCCGGCGATGGCGGTGCCGCTCGGCACGCTGCCCTCGGGCGCCCCCACCGCCGTACAACTGGTGGGGCCACCCGGGTCGGAGGGACGACTGCTGCGTCTGGCGGAGCAGTTGGAGGAGCTGCGTCCCTGGCGGCGGACGGCGCCGCTGGACCGGTAAGGAGTCTCCCCCGGTTCGCTGATCCGCATGGGCGTGCGATTCACACGCCCATGCGTACGGCGATCGCGACGGTCCTGCCCCGGGAGTGGTCAGTCCACGCTGGGCAGGATGTGGGGCTCGGCGAGATCGTCCTCGTAGCCCGCCAGGCGGATCGGGGCGGACCGGGCCCACACGTCGAGGCTGCCGATCTCCCCCGGCCGGCGGCCCCTGCGCTCCGTGCGTTCCTTGGGGCGCTCCTCGCGATTCGTCTTCTCTGGTGTCACCGCGCACTCCTTATGTGTCGGTCACCCTCGGGACGTACCGACCGGTTCTCCGGCCTTTTGTCGACGCCCGCTCGGGTCATTGCCGGAAGCGGTTCGGACGCGGTGGCGCCGGCTGACTCGCAGTGAGAGCAGGCCGCTGTGGACCGGCTTGTCCCATGACGGACTTCGGGTGCGGGTGGGACCCCTTACTGCTGTCCGTCGGCTACAGATTAACCAAATGAGCGGGGCAGTGCTCAGTGGGTGGTTAAAACTTGGGGTAACTCTGGCAAGTCACCCTCGCGCACCACCCCTTGATTTAAACCTATTTGTCGGCTTCCGCGCCTTTCAGCTATCACCCGTTCGGCCTACTGCGGGGAAAGTGACGTCGAGGGGCCAGGCAGTTCAAGTGCCGTTGGCCCAGTGGCAAGCAGGCCATGATCTGCTGATGTACCGCAACGGCTGTCTCGCGGGAGGACCGACGCATGGAGCTGCACAGCGTCGAGGAGCTGATGGACCTGCTGTACGCCTGCCGGGGCGTCCACGACGCCCGGGGGCCCGCCCGGACCCCGGTCGATCTGCACGAGCACGCGCTGCGCACGGCGGCCCTGCTGCGCCGAAGTCGCCCCGCCGACAAGGAACTCCAGGTGACCGGTCTGGTGCACCCCATCGGCCAACTGCTGCGGCCCGGCGACCCGGCCGGGCAGGCCGCGCACGCCGCCGACGCCGTGCGACTGCTGCTGGGCCTGCGGGTGTCCCGACTGATACGCCGGCACCCCTGGCTCGGCGGCTCCGCCGACGACGATCTGGCGAGCCTGCGCCAGGCGGCCGAGGAGGGCCGCGGCGCCGGGTTCGACGCCGGGGTCCTGGAGGACTGGCGGACCGTGCTGGAGCTGGTGGCCGAGCGGCACTCGACCCTGCGGGCGGTGGACTGAGGGCCGACCGGCCGGGGCCGACTCCGTTCTCCGCACTGGCAACTGACGAGTCGTCATGAGACGGTACGCGGATGACGTCGTCCTCCGGACTGGCGGGCCGCGCCGCCGTCGTCACCGGTGCCACCCGAGGGATCGGGCGCGCGGTCGCCCGGGAGCTCGCCGCCGCCGGGGCGCGGCTGTGCGTCACCGGGCGGGACGCCGACGCGGTGCGGCGGACCGCCGCGGAGCTGGACGGCATCGGGCTCGCGGGCAGCGTGGCCGACCCCGGGCATCCGCGTGAGCTGACCGAGCTGGTGCTGCGCGCGTACGGGCGGATCGACGTCGTGGTCAACAACGCGGCGACGAACCAGCCGTACGGGCCGCTGATGGGCGTCGACCCGGAGGCCTGGCGCGCGGCGTTCGCCGTGAACGTCGAGGCGCCGCTCAGGCTGGTGCAGTGCGCCTGGCACGCGTGGCTGCGCGAGCACGGGGGCGCGGTGGTCAACATCTGCACCGAGGGCGCCGAGCACGTCGGCCCGAACGTCGGCGCCTACGGGACCAGCAAGGCGGCCCTGCTGCACCTCACCCGCCAGCTCGCGGGCGAGCTGGCGCCCAGGGTACGGGTCAACTCCGTCTCCCCCGGCCTCGTCCGCACCGACCTGGCGCGGTTCGTGTGGGAGCCGGGCGAGGCGGAGGTGGCCGCGGGGCTGCCTGCGGGCCGGATCGGGGAGCCGGAGGACGTCGCGCGGGCGGTGGCCTGGCTGGTGTCCGACGCGGCGGCCTGGATCACCGGTGCCGACCTGCTGGTGGACGGCGGCACCCGGGTGCGGGCCGCGTACTCCTCAGCGGGGTACGCGGTCCACGACCGGCTGCGCGGGGCTCACCACTTGCCCGGCGCGTAGTCCTTCATGAAGACGCCGTACAGGTCCTCGCCCGCCTCGCCGCGCACGATCGGGTCGTAGACGCGGGCCGCGCCGTCGACCAGGTCGAGGGGGGCGTGGAAGCCCTCGTCGGCCAGCCGCAGCTTGTCGTAGTGCGGGCGCTCGTCGGTGATCCAGCCGGTGTCGACCGAGGTCATCAGGATGCCGTCGGTGTCGAACATCTCCTGCGCGCTGGTCCGCGTCACCATGTTCATGGCGGCCTTGGCGGCGTTGGTGTTCGGGTGGCCCGCGCCCTTGTAGCCACGGCCGAACACCCCTTCCATCGCGGAGACGTTGACCACGTACGCGCGCTTCGCGGACGCCCTGCGCGCGGCCTCGGCCATCTGCGGCCGCAACTTGCTGATCAGGATGAACGGCGCCGTGTAGTTGCAGAGCTGGGTCTCCAGCAGCTCCACGGGCGAGATCTGCTCGATGGTCTGCACCCAGGTGTTGGTGTCGACCACGTCGGGGACCAGACCGCCGGCGTCGATGGCCGTGCCCTCGCGGTGGCGGACCACGCTGGCGTTGCCCGCGACCAGGGCGAGGTCGGCCACCTTCTGCGCGTCCAGGCCGCTGACCCCGACCGGCAGCGCGGTCAGTCCGTCGACCGCGCCGGAGTTGAAGGCGCCGATGATCTGGCGGGCGGGCAGCTCACCGGCCGGCAGCGGGGCGCTCTCGCCCTCGACGAGCGCGGCGTACGCGGACGGCAGCCGCCGTACGGTCTGGGTGGCGTTGTTGATCAGGATGTCGAGCGGGCCCTGCGCGGCGATCCGGTCGGCGAGCTCCACGGCCTGGGCCGGGTCGCGCAGGTCGATGCCGACGACCTCCAGACGGTGGATCCAGTCCGCCGAGTCGTCCATGGCCTTGAACCGGCGGACGGCGTCGTTCGGGAAGCGCGTGGTGATGGTGGTGTGGGCACCGTCACGCAGCAGCCGCAGCGCGATGTACATGCCGATCTTGGCGCGGCCGCCGGTGAGCAGCGCGCGCTTGCCGGTGAGGTCGGTGCGGGCGTCGCGGCGGGCGCGGTTCTCGGCGGCGCACGCCGGGCAGAGCTGGTGGTAGAAGTAGTCGACCTCGACGTAGCGGGACTTGCAGGTGTAGCAGGAGCGCGGTCGCTGGAGTATCCCCGCGATCTGCCCCTCCTCGGTCACCGACGACGGCAGGATGCCCTCGGTCTCGTCGTCGATGCGCTGGGCGGAGCCGGTCGCGGTGGCCTCGGTGACCGCCCGGTCGTGCGCGGTCTTGGCGGCCCGGCGCTCCTGACGGCGGCGCTGCTTGACCGTGCGGTAGATGGCCGCGGTGGCCCGGCGCACGGTGATCGCGTCGGGGTGGTCGACGTCCAGTTCGTCGAGCTCCTCGAGCACGCCGAGGCAGACGGCCAGTCGCTCCGGGTCGATACCGGGCCCGTACACCACGTCGTCCGTGGTCGTCGTGCCGTGCTCTGTCACCGTCATCGCGCTGCCGTTCCCTGGGGTCCCGTCGCGGCGCTCCGACCGCGCTCGCTTTCGAACGGGGAATTCTACGGAGCGCCCGACCCCGGGACAAAACCGCCCAGCGGTCAAGGGCCGCAGGCCGTGATGAGCGTCTCCACCTCCTCCGCCAGGGCGCGGGCGAAGCGGTCCAGGTCCGGTACGGCCTTGGCGTCGGCGACGAGCCCGTAGTGGATCCGGCCGCGGTAGGTCGAGACGGCGACCGCCAGGGACTGGCCGCGGGCGAGCGGGGCCAGCGGGTAGACCTCGGTGACCGGATTGCCGCCGAGCTTCAGGCCGAGGCTGGGCAGCGGCACGCTGGTGACCAGGATGTCGAACCAGAGCCGGGCCGCCTGGCTCACCAGCGGCCCGCCGAGCCGGTGGCCGAGCGCGGGCACGTGGTCGGCGAGCAGGGCGACCGCGCCCGCGCCGCGGTGCGGGCCCGCGTCCTTGTTGCGGTCCATCTGGGCGCGGACAGCGCCGAGCCGGCCGAGCGGGTCCGGATCGTCGACGGGAAGCCGTATCAAGTAGCCCGAGAGCCGGTTGCCCTGCGGCTGCGCGGTACGCGGGCGGCGCCGCGAGACGGGGATGAGCGCGCGGGGCGCGACACCGGCGCTGCCGTCGCCGCGTTCGTCGAGCCAGCGGCGCAGCGCCCCGGCGACGACCGCGATCAGTACGTCGTTGACGGTGCCGCCCACCGTCTTGCGCACCCGGTGCACGTCGTCGAGGTCGATCACCACTCCGGCGATGCGCCGGGTGCCGGTGGGTTCGGCGGTCAGCGCCGGAACGGTTCGCCCGCCGAGGGTGGACACGGCCACGGAGGCGCCGATGTCCAGGGCCCGGCCCGCGTCGGACAGCGCGCCGCGCAGCAGCCCCGGCAGCCTGCGCACGTCGGGCAGCAGGCCGCGCGCGGGCGGCTGCGCCGGGCGCGGCCGGGGCGCGGGCAGGTCGAGGGGGTCCAGCACGGCGGCGGCGAGGGTCAGCGCGCGCAGACCGTCGGCGAGGGCGTGGTGGAACTTGAAGAGCACGGCGAAGCGGTCGCCGTCCGCGCCCGGCAGCACATGCGCCTCCCAGGGCGGACGGCCGCGCTCCAGCGGACGCTCCATCAGCCGGCCCGCCTCCGCGTGGAAGTCGGGCGTCGGGGCGTGCAGCAGGACATGGTGGAGGGGATCGAACTCCGGGTCGGCCTCCCGGGCCGCACCGCCGAAGGCCAGCGGCAGGCGCAGGTCGAGCGGCTGCCACACGTCCCGGATCCGCATCCGCAGCCCCGGTACGGCGGCCGCGCGGGCGGCGAGCAGATCGGCCGCGTGCGCGCCCGCGGTGGGCGAGCGGGCCGAGAAGACGCCGAGCGCGCCGAGGTGCATCGGATGCTCGGCGGACTCGATGTTCCAGAACGCCAGGTCGAGAGGGGCGAGCAGGTCGGAAGTCAATGGCTTGCCTCGCGTCGACAAGGGGATGGTTGAGCAAGCAGTCAAGCGCCATGGGCGATTACGGTCAAGCGTGATCAGGCTACGCTCAGTAAACAGCGGATTAAGTCCCGGTCACGGCGCCCCATCAACCCCGCTGGTCACAGGCGTTCCGGGGTGTCGCCGGAGGCGGCGCGAACGGGCCGCACTCCGGCGATCGACACCGTGTTTGATTTTTTGGAGCGGGGCGGAGCGGAGCGGGGCGGAGCGTGCGCGTGGGCGGGGCAGGCCCTAAGGAACCTGCTGCCCCTTGCCCAGCGCGATCACCCCGTTCTTCGAGACCGTGTACAGCTCCGCGTCCCGCTCCGGGTTCACGCCGATCGTCGCGCCCGGCGGGACCTCGACGTTCTTGTCCAGGACGGCCCCGCGCACCACCGCGCCCCGGCCGACGTGGACGTTGTCGTGCAGGATCGACCCCTGGACGACCGCCCCCGGGTCGACCACCACGCCCGGCGACAGCACGGACCGCGTCACCTGACCACGGATCAGACAGCCGGCGCTGATGATCGACTCGCCCGCGATGCCCCCGGCGTTGAAACGGGCCGGGGACAACTGGTTGGAGTGAGTGTAGATCGGCCAGCTCCGGTTGTAGAGGTTGAACGCCGGGCGCTCGGCGATCAGGTCCATGTGGGCGTCGTAGTAGGCGTCGAGGGTGCCGACGTCCCGCCAGTAGCCCTGGTCGCTCCTGGTCTCGCCGGGCACGTGGTTGGCGCTGAAGTCGTACAGCTGCGCCTCGCCCCGGCTGGTGAGCTGGGGCAGGATCGAGCCGCCCATGTCGTGCAGCGAGCTCTCGTCCTCGGCGTCCCGCTGGAGCGCCTCGATCAGCGTCTTGGTGGTGAAGAGGTAGTTGCCCATCGAGGCGAACACGGACTCCGGGTCGTCGGGCAGGCCCGGCGGGTCGGCGGGCTTCTCCAGGAAGCGCTGGACGCTCTGGCCGTCCGAGCCCGGGGTGATCACGCCGAACGCCGCGGACTCCGCGCGCGGTACCCGGATGCCCGCCACCGTCACCCCGGCCCCGCTGTCGATGTGCTGGGCGAGCATCTGCCGCGGATCCATGCGGTAGACGTGGTCGGCGCCGAACACCGCGACGTACTCCGGCTGTTCGTCGTAGACCAGGTTCAGCGACTGGAGGATCGCGTCGGCGCTGCCCAGGTACCAGCGCGGGCCGAGCCGCTGCTGCGCCGGGACGGGCGTGACGTAGTTGCCCAGCAGGCTGGACATCCGCCAGGTCGTGGTGATGTGCCGGTCCAGCGAGTGCGACTTGTACTGCGTCAGGACGCAGATGCGCAGGATGTCGGCGTTGACCAGGTTGGACAGGACGAAGTCGACGAGGCGGTAGGTGCCGCCGAAGGTGACCGCGGGTTTCGCCCGGTCCGCGGTCAGCGGCATCAGGCGCTTGCCCTCACCGCCCGCCAGCACGATCCCGAGCACCGAAGGTCCTCCACGACGCATGGCCGCTCCCCTCACCCTGGTTGACACAGATCTGCCCCGCGACGCTCGCGCCAATCCTGTCCGGGGATGTCCGCATCGGTCCGCCCTTGCGCCGTCGGTGGGGCCCGACAGAGCGCGGAGAGGGGCGGGGTCCGACGCGGTCCGACGCGTGGTTCTCCGACGGTGCGGTGCGCTCAGGCCTCCTTGAGGATCTCCTCGTACAGCCGGACCGTGCGCCGGGCCACCGCGTCCCAGCCGAACTCGCCCACCGCGCGCTCCCGTCCCGCCTCGCCCATCCGGCGGGCCGTCGCCGGGTCGCCGAGGACGGAGTCCAGCGCCCGCGCCAGGCCCGCCTCGAAGACCTCGTCGGCGGGGTCCACGGGCACGAGTACGCCCGTCGTCCCGTCCGCCACCACCTCCGGGATGCCGCCGACCCGCGAGGCCACCACCGGCGTACCGCAGGCCATCGCCTCCAAGTTGACGATGCCGAGCGGCTCGTACACCGAGGGGCAGACGAACACGGCGGCCTGCGTGAGGAGTTGGATCACCTCGGGACGCGGCAGCATCCGCGGGATCCAGTGCACGCCGTCGCGGGCCCGGCTCAGCTCCTCGAAGAGGTCGCGGAACTCCCGGTCGATCTCCGGGGTGTCGGGCGCGCCCGCGCACAGCACCACCTGCGCCGCCGGGTCGATGTCCCGTACGGCGCGCAGCAGATGGGGCACGCCCTTCTGACGGGTGATCCGGCCGACGAACAGCACGTACGGACGGCTCGGGTCGATCCCGGCACGGACCAGCGCGTCGGTTCCGTGATCGGGCCGGTAGAGGGCGGTGTCGATGCCGTTGTGCACCACGTGCACGCGCTTCGGGTCCAGCGCCGGGTAGCAGGCGAGGACGTCCTCGCGCATGGCGCCGGACACCGCGATCACCGCGTCGGCCCCCTCCACGGCGGTGCGCTCGGCCCAGCTCGACAACTCGTAGCCGCCGCCGAGCTGTTCGGCCTTCCAGGGGCGCAGCGGCTCCAGCGAGTGGGCCGTCAGCACGTGCGGGACGCCGTACAGCAGCTTGGCGAAGTGGCCGGCGAGATTGGCGTACCAGGTGTGCGAGTGGACGAGTTCGCGCCCCTCGACGGCCGCGGCGATCGACAGGTCGGTGGAGAAGGTGCGCAGGGCGTCGTTGGCGCCGTCGAGCGCGGACCAGGAGCGGTGCCGGGTGACGCCGTCCGTGCGGCCCTCGCCCCAGCAGTGGACGTCGAGGTCCACGAGGGGGCGCAACTCCCTGGCCAGGAACTCGACATGGACGCCCGCGCCGCCGTACACGTCCGGGGGATACTCCCGGGTCAGCAGTCCCACTCGCACCCGGATCCCCCTGTCTCGGTGGCTGGTTCCCTCTCATGGTCACCCAGATGTGTCCCGCGCGGAAGACCGCGGTGGCCGCGCGAAGCAGCAGTCGCCACAGACGCCCCCGCCCGGCACGCGGTAGTACAGGCAGCAGCTGCGGCGCCGGAACGCGGTGCCGGTGAGGGTGCCGGTACCCGTGAGGAGGGGGTGGCGCAGGAGTGCGGCGACCAGGGAGCGGGCGCCGGCCGCGACGTCCGTACGCGCGTTCACCCGCGCCCAGCGGTCCAGCTCCCGGGCCGCCCCGGCGAGCGCGGATCCGGCGTTGCCCCACAGCAGGCCCTCGGCGACCCGGTAGCGGGTGCGCACGAGCGCCGTCAGCGGCCGGAGGTGGCCCTCGAGCACGGCGTCGGCGACGGTCGCGGGGTCCGCCGGCAGCGGGCGTACCTCGGACAGCCACAGGTCGTCGGGGGCCCCGGCGTCGGCGTCCCAGCGCAGCAGGCGCGGGTCGAGGTCGGGGATCCGCCCGTACAGCGCGGCGCACCCGAGCGCGGCCGACCACAGCCGGGCCGCGAGCGCCTGGTGCGCCACGGAGGCCCCGACGCGCGCCTCGGCGGTCCGCAGACTCCGGGTGACCTTCCGGACCCGGAGGGCCAGCGGGTCGCCGTGCCCGTCCGGTGCCGGGCCGGCCGGGCTGTCGTAGAGCTCGCGCAGCGCGGGCGGCGGCCCGGCGGGCGTTCCGGTTGGCGTTCCGGACGGTGACGGGAGGGTGCGCAGGACGAAGAAGCCGCCGAGCGGGCGGAGCGCGTCGAGGCCGGGGTCGAGATCTGGGTCGTGGTCCACGACCAGCAGTAGTACCAAGTCCGGTAGGAGCCGTGATCAGCCGGTTCCCCTCCGTGTCACCCACCCTGGGGAGGAGCGTCCTCCTTCCGTACTCCATCGGCAGTAGGACCCATTGCCTGCTCAGGGACGACGACGGGAAGGGATCGACCGGGCAGGGTGTTGGTCATGAAGGCCGACCGTTCGCCGCGCCGCGCCCCGCGCGCCCGCCTCACGCAGAGGAGCCCCTCATGAGTGCCCTCGCGTTGTCCGTGCTGCTGTCGCTGGTCTCCGCGGTGGCGTACGCGGGCGGTGCGATCGTGCAGGAGCAGGTCGCGGTCTCCTCCCCCGACGAAAAGTTCGCGCCGCTGCGCCGGGCGAGCTGGTGGGCGGCCGTGGCGCTGAACGGCCTCGGCGGCGTCCTGCACGTGGTGGCGCTCGCCTGCGGTCCGCTGAGCCTGGTCCAGCCGCTGGGCGCGCTGACGATCGTGTTCGCGCTGCCGATGGCGGCCCTGTTCGTCGGCCGCCGGGCCGGCGCCACGGCCTGGCGCGGCGCGATCATGGCGACGGTGGGACTGGCCGGCCTGCTCGCGCTGGTCGGCGCAGCCGACGCGCAGTCGCTCGGCACGGCCCAGCGGATCGGCGCCGCCGTGGCCACCGGCGGCGCGGTGGTGGCACTGATGACGGCCGCGCGGGCGGCGCACCGACACCCGGCGGTACGCAGCGTGCTGCTCGCCACCGCGTCCGGCATCGCGTTCGGCATGTCCTCGGTGTTCACCAAGACGGTGGCGGTCGACTGGTCGGGGGGCGTGGTGACGGACGACCTGCCGTCGCTGGCCGTCATCGCGGTCCTGGCGACGGCCGGCATGATGCTGTCGCAGGCCTCCTACCGGGGCGCGGGCCTCGCGGCCCCGCTGGCGACGCTGACGGTCGTCAACCCGGTGGTCGCGGCCGCGGTGGGCATCACGATGTTCGGCGAAACCTTCCGCCATGGCACCACCGGCACCGTGCTCGCGCTGAGCTGCGCCGTGGTGGCGGCGGGTGGCCTGATCCTGCTGACCACCGAGCGCCTCGCGCACTCGCCGGAGGCGACGGAGACGCCGGAGATGCCGCAGACACCAGTACCGGCGGAACTCCGCGAGACCTCGCGACTCCCGATCCCCGGACAGGCGGTCCCCGGACAAGCGGTCCCCGGGCGGACGGTCGCCGGGCAGACAGCGCCCGGACCTGCCTTCGCCTCCGTGCCGGAGGAAGCCGCTCCGGTGCTCTCCCCGACGCCCGGTCTCGTCCCGCCCCGGGACGAGCCGGTCGGCGCACCGAACGGTGTCCCGGACCTGGCCCAGGCCCAGGCCCTCACCGCGGACCTCGCCGCGGATCCGGCCCCGGCCCGGGACACGAGCAGCAGGGATCCGAACGACGACGAGCCGCGCTACTACAGCTCCTTCTACGGCGGCCCGTTCGTGGTGATGCCGGTGGTGGAACGGCATCACACCCGTGTCAGATCCTGACGCCACCGTCGGACGACGCCGTCTCCGCCGTCAGATCCTGACGCCACCGGCCCGCAGGTACGCCAGCGGGTCGACGTCCGTACCGAACCCGGGCCCCGTCCGCACCTCGAAGTGCAGATGCGGGCCCGTGGTGTTCCCCGTGGCGCCCGACCGTCCGATGCGCTGGCCGCCGCCCACCGACTGCCCGGCCTTCACGGAGATCGCCGACAGGTGCGCGTACTGGGTGTAGCGGCCGTCGGCGTGGCGGATCACCACCTGATAGCCGAAGGATCCGCCCCACCCGGCGTCGACCACCCGCCCCGGCGCGACCGCCTTGACGGCCGTACCTGTGGGCACGGGGAAGTCCACACCGGTGTGGTAGCCCTTCGACCAGTGCGAGCCCTCCGCGTGGTACGCCGTGCCCAGCGCCGCGTGGACCGGGGCGACGAGGTCGTGGGCACCGGACGTGGTCGCCTTGCCGGCGTGGGACGTGGACTTGTGCGGGGCCTTGCGCGCGGGGGTGTGCGCCGGGGCGGCCGGCTTGCCGACGGCCTTGGTTCCGGGCTTGGCCCTGGACTTGGCGTCGGCGGCGGCGCGCAGGCTCAGCCGCTGGCCCGGCAGGATCAGGTCGGGGTCCGCGCCGACGGTGGCGCGGTTGGCGCTGTACAGCCGCTGCCAGCCGCCCCTCACCTGCTGTTCCTCGGCGATCCCGGAGAGCGTGTCCCCGCGCACCACCGTGTACATCTCGGCCGTACCGGCCCGTGACTGGGGCGTGGTCTGCGGCTGCACATCCGGTGCGGAGGTACGCGCGGCGGTGTGCGCGGAGTCCCGGGCGGCGGCCGACGCGGACCCCGCGGAGTTCTTGGCGTCCTGCGCGGAGCGTGCCGCGGTCCTGCCGGAGGTGGTGCCGGCCGGGTGGATGTCGGGCGTGTCCCCGCCCCGGGCCAGCCCCGCCCGGACGGAGCACACCGGCCAGGCGCCGGGGCCCTGCCCCTTCAGCACCCGCTCCGCGACCGCGATCTGCTGGTCCCGGGTGGCCAGATCGGCTCGTCGCGCGTACGCCGTACCGCCGTACGCCTCCCAGGTGGACCGGGTGAACTGGAGCCCGCCGTAGTAGCCGTTGCCGGTGTTGATGCCCCAGTTGCCGCTGGACTCGCAGGCCGCGACCTTGCTCCAGGTGTCCACGTCGGCGGCCTGGGCGCTGCCCGCGCCGATGAGCGGGATCGCGATGCCGGCGCCGCCCGCCGTGACCGTGAGCGAGGCGCGGTTGATCCTGTTCGGCTGGTACCGGCGGTGCCGGCCGCGTACGGCCATGGAGAGCCCCCTCGACGCGCGTCAGGAGGGGCAAAAGTAAGCGCCCCGAACAGGCCATGACAAGACGGCAATCAGCCGCCCTGGCGCACAAGTGGCGAGGAATCCGACCGACTTCCCGAACGGCTGAGGCAGGAGGGGGCTCCGGCGCGTATCTGCGTACGCGACATGGAACAGCCCGGACGTGCGGTCGGCGAACCGTAACGTCAGGATGGTCGATGCGGCGATACTGAGCGCAACAGCGGCAATACTGACGGACACGACCGGCACGACCGATATCAGGATGCTTAGGAGCCAACCGTATGAGCACTACAGCCCAGATCGGCGTCACGGGTCTCGCGGTCATGGGCCGCAACCTCGCCCGCAACTTCGCGCGCAACGGGTACGCGGTCGCGGTCCACAACCGGACCTCGGCGCGCACGCACGCCCTGGTCGAGGAGTTCGGGCACGAGGGTGAGTTCGTCGCGGCCGAGACCGCGAAGGACTTCGTGGCGGCGCTGGAGCGGCCGCGTCGGCTGGTCATCATGGTGAAGGCCGGTGAGCCGACGGACGCGGTGATCGAGGAGTTCGCCCCGCTCCTCGAGCCCGGCGACATGATCATCGACGGCGGCAACGCGCACTTCGCGGACACCCGGCGCCGTGAGCGCGCCCTGCGCGAACAGGGCATCCACTTCGTCGGCATGGGCGTCTCGGGCGGCGAGGAGGGCGCGCTGCTCGGCCCGAGCATCATGCCCGGCGGCCCGAAGGAGTCGTACGACTCGCTGGGCCCGATGCTGGAGAAGATCTCGGCGAAGGCGAAGGACGGCTCGCCCTGCGTCTCGCACATCGGCCCGGACGGCGCCGGCCACTTCGTGAAGATGGTGCACAACGGCATCGAGTACGCCGACATGCAGCTCATCGGCGAGGCTTACCAGCTCCTGCGGGACGTGGCCGGGTACTCCCCCACGCAGATCGCGGAGATCTTCCGCACCTGGAACACCGGCCGGCTCGACTCGTACCTGATCGAGATCACCGCCGAGGTGCTGTCGCATGTGGACGAGGCGACCGGCAAGCCGTTCGTCGACGTCGTGGTGGACCAGGCCGAGCAGAAGGGCACCGGCCGCTGGACGGTCCAGATCGCCCTCGACCTCGGCGTCCCGGTGTCCGGCATCGCGGAAGCGGTCTTCGCCCGCTCGCTCTCCGGGCACGCGGCGCTGCGGGAGGCCTCGCGCGGCCTGGCCGGCCCGAAGCCGTCGCCGCTGAGCGAGGCGGAGGCGGCCGCGTTCGCCGACCGGGTCGAGCAGGCGCTGTACGCCTCGAAGATCGTGTCGTACACCCAGGGATTCCACGAGATCACCGCGGGCAGCGACGAGTACGACTGGAACGTCGACCTCGGCGCGGTCTCCGCCCTGTGGCGCGGCGGCTGCATCATCCGCGCGGCCTTCCTGGACCGCATCCGGGCCGCCTACGACGCCCGCCCCGACCTGCCGAGCCTGCTGTCCGACGAGACGTTCGCGCAGGAGATCGCCGCCGCACAGGACGACTGGCGCGAGGTGCTGATCGCTGCCACCCGCCAGGGCGTGGCGACCCCCGGTTTCGCCGCCGCGCTCGCCTACTACGACGGCCTGCGCGCCGAGCGGCTGCCGGCCGCGCTCACGCAGGGGCAGCGCGACTTCTTCGGCGCTCACACCTACCGGCGGGTGGACCGGGAGGGCTCGTTCCACACGCTGTGGGGCGGCGACCGGTCCGAGGTCGAGGCGTGACCACGTAACGGCGGACCGTACGACCGCTGCCCGCCGGACGGGCGGGCGACGACCACGGCGGGCGACCACACCGGTCGCCCGCCGTCGGCGTGTCCGGCGCCGGTGTGCGGCGGCGACGGCACGCGTGCGCCGGCTCGCTCAGTCGCCGAATGCGAGCCGGATGCCGAACGCGCCGACGACCGTGCCGGTCACCCGGTCGAGCAGGCGCCGGGTGGAGTGGCGGCGCAGCCGGTCGCGCAGCAGGTGGGCACAGCCGACGAGGACGGCCGACCAGAGCGCGCCCAGCAGGACATGGGTTCCGGCGAGCAGGACGCCCATCGCGAGATGCGAACTGCCCGCCGGGACGAACTGCGGGAGCACGGCCACGTAGAACGCGCCGACCTTGGGATTGAGCAGGTTCGTCAGCGCGCCCTGCCGCCAGCCGCCGGTCAGCGTGTCCGGGGCGCCGTCGGCCTCCTGCGGCTCTCCGGCCGGCTCCCCTGCCGGATCACCCGCGCTGCGCCGGGTGGCCCAGACCATGCGTCCGCCCATCCAGACGAGGTAGGCGGCGCCCGCCCAGCGGACGATCGCGTAGGCGAGCTCGGAGGCGGTCAGCAGGGCGGTGACGCCCAGCGAGGTGAGGATCCCCCAGGCCATGGTCCCGCACTGGATGCCGAGGACCACGCCCCAGGCGCGGCGCCGGTGACCCAGCGCGGCGGTCCGCAGCACGAGCGCGGTGTCCAGGCCCGGCGTGAGGGTGAGCAGGCCGACGATCACGGCGAAGCCCCAGAGGGCGGAGAAGTCGATCACGCGACGACCCTAGGGCTTCCGGCCACCCGAAAGCCATGATCCTGCCCGGCATCGGGCAGGGATGGACGTCTCCGGGCGCCTCTGGATGTCCGTCAAGTGAGCGGGGGGCCCGGTTCGGGGTTCGGCACCGGCTCGGGACCCGGGGGGATCGGGGAGGGCGAGGGTTCCGGCGGGCCCGGCGCCGGCTCGGGGTCCGGTGGCCCGGGCGGGGTCGGGGCCGGGGGCGGAGCGGGGACCGGGGACGGAGGCCGCAGGGGGTCAGGGAACGGCTCGGGCGGCTGCGCGGGGTCCGGGAACGGCGGCTCCGGCCCGGGGCCGGGCTCCGGGGACGGATCCGGACGCTGCGGGTCCGGACCCGGCGTCGGCGCGGGCGGGACCGGATCGGGGTGCGGTGCTGGCTGCTGCATGGCGTCCTCCGGCGAGTCGGTGGACCTCGGCTCTGGACCACTCCCCGCGTACCCGGTGCCCGCGCCGCCACTCACCCGAGGCCGCGGTCACCCGCCGAGGTCACCCGCCCCGCGCGGCCTCGGCGCCGGCCGCCAGGCCCGGCCGCGGGCTGGCGAGCACCGGCACCGAGGTGGTGGCGAGCTCCCGGGCCGGGGCCATGGAGGCCTGGGCCAGGACGATCGCGTCGGCGTCGGTGACGGCGTCGGCCGCCTTCGCGACCAGCCGTACGTACCCCTCGCCGTCGCCCGCCTCGAAGCACGCCCAGGCGCCGTCGACCAGCACGGTGCGGACCGTGACGGGCCGGGCGGCGCCGCGGGCCTCCTCCTCGATCAGGGCCGCCGTCGGGCCGAGGGTGCTCTCCAGGGCCGCGAGGACGACGACCCGCGACCCGGCCGCCACCGCGGCCGCCGCCATCGGACGGTCGACGCGCAGGACCGGGACGCCGGCCTCGGCGCCGTACGCCTCCGCGACGGCGCCGATGGTCGAGCAGGTGCACAGCACCGCCCGCGCGCCACCGGCCACGGCACGGTCGACGGCGGCGCGTACGTCCGCCGCCACGTCGTCCGGGCCCATGGCGCGGGCCCGCTCCAGCAGTCCCTCGTCGACGAAGTGCCGTAGTTCCAGGCCCGGACGGGTCTCGTCGCGCAGGGCGTCGAAGACCGGGACGTGGACGGGCGAGGTGTGCAGGAGCGCGAGCACGGGCGGTTCAGAACCTTCCGGGGTGCGCGATCAGCCAGTCCTTCGCCGCGCGCAGCAGCGCCGGGTCGGCCGCCGGGGCCTCCTCGGGGTGGCGTTCGGCCCACTTGACGACGTACGGGCACAGCGGGGCCACCGGGACGCCCTCGCGGGCGGCGATGACGTACAGCTCGCGCGCCAGCGAGCCCGCGACGCCCTTGCCCTCGTGGGCCGGTTCGACGATCGTGTGCACGGGCACCAGGGCCCGCGCGGGGGCCTCCAGCACGAAGTACTCGATGCGGCCGGCCACTTCGCCGTCGGCGGCCAGCGCCTCCAGGCGCCCGGCCGTCCGGTCGTCACGGATCTCGATGTCACTCATGGATTCCCCCTCGAAGTACGGCTCGAAGTACGGTCGGATTCTCCGGCGTTCCCGCGGTCAGGCACCGACCGCCTGCGGGCTGCGCTCCTGGTCCGAACCCGGCACCGGCTGCGACGGGTCGGCGCCCAGCGCCACGATCCGGTTCTCGGCGTCCACGTGCACGACCCGCGGGCGCAGGGCACGGGCCTCGGCGTCGGTGACCTGAGCGTAACTGATGAGGATCACCAGGTCGCCGGGGTGCACCAGATGGGCCGCGGCCCCGTTGATCCCGATCACCCCGGACCCGCGCTCCCCCTCGATGACGTACGTCTCCAGGCGGGCGCCGTTGGTGATGTCGACGATGTGGACCAGCTCACCGGGCAGCAGATCGGCCGCGTCCAGAAGATCGGCATCGATGGTCACGGATCCCACGTAGTGCAGGTCGGCCTGGGTGACGGTGGCACGGTGGATCTTGGACTTGAACATGGTACGAAGCACGGAGAAACTCCCGAATTGTCTGCTCCCTGCCTGCTTTTGCAGGTCAAGGGCGGCCCACACTGTACATCGACACGCCTTGGGCCCGAAGGGGTGGACTCACTTGCTGTCGCCGTGGTGAGCAAGGGCCACGATCGAGAAGAGGAGGCGCGGACCGGCTCTCTCGATAGCGTGGCCGTCTGCCGCATGGAGTGCCCATGCGCCCGGCTGGTCCGACGGCCTCCGACGGCCTCCGACAGAAAGTGACAAGGCTGCGATGAGTGAACTGACGAAGCCCGAGGTAGACGTTCCGGAGGGTGACGCTCCTGCCGAGCTGACCATCCGGGACCTGGTCGTCGGTGACGGGGCCGAGGTCAAGCCGGGCATGGTGGTCAGGGTCCACTACGTCGGGGTGACTTTCGAGTCCGGGAAGGAGTTCGACGCCTCCTGGGACCGGGGCCAGCCGTTCAAGTTCGCCTTGGGCGGCGGCAAGGTCATCAAGGGCTGGGACCGGGGGGTGAGGGGGATGAAGGTCGGCGGTCGGCGCGAGATCATCGTTCCTCCGCGTCTCGGATACGGCAATCAGTCGCCCTCGCCGTTGATCCCGCCGGGCTCGACCCTGGTCTTCGTGGTGGACCTGCTGGACTCGTACTCCGGCACGACCGGGTGGAGCAAGGCCTAGTGCCCGTGGCCGCCGTGCTCCTCGCTGCCGCTCCTGCTTCCGCCTCCGCGGCGTCCGAACGGCTCCGCTGCGGCTCAGGTGCAACCGCTGCACCACCAGGAGACGAAGAACCTGCTGGATGTGCCATCTCGTGACATTGGTTCCTCGCGGTCAGGCATGGCGGGCGTAGGAAGTGAGGCGATCGGCGAACGCGGTGACCAGTTCACGCAATTCATCGGGACGCTCGATGACGAACGGCCGGTCGAGTGAGGCGAGTACCGGAGGCAGCCAGTCGAGCCGCTCCGCCCGCAGCTCGACGCGCAGCCAGCGCTCGGTCGCCCGGTCCTGGCCTGCCACGGGCGTGTGCTCCTCCAGGCTCGCGACGCCGGCGGGAAGGCGGGCGCGGATCTGCTCGACCGTCCCGTGGATCCGCAAGGTCACCTCGTGCCGGTACTCGGCCGTGGCGAACGCCGACAACACGCGCTGTGCCGGACCGGGACCCACGGGTGCTTCGAACGAGCCGGGCAGGGTCCGCGCGTCCGCGATGCGATCGAGCCGGAAGGTTCGGTCCTCGCCGATCTGGGCGTGCTTGCCCGTGACGTACCACCGGCCCCCGTGGGCGACGATCCCGTACGCGTGCAGCGTGCGTTCGCTGCGCCGTCCGTCGCGGTCGGTGTAGCGGATCGAGACCGGTCGGCGGTGGCGCACCGCATCGGCGATGGTGAGCAGGACCCCGGCGTCCGGGGTGTCGAACTCGCCGGGCTGATCCGTGAAGGCGAGAGCCTCCAGAAGCGTCTCGAGCCGACGGGCGAGGTGCTTGGGCAGTACCCGTCGGATCTTCGCCGATGCCGTCTCGCTCGCCGTGCGCTGCGTCGTCGTCAGCCCTGCCCGGCGGCCGGCGACCAGGCCGAGCAGTACGGCCAGCGCCTCGTCGTCGCTGAGCATGAGCGGGGGCAAGCGGTACCCGGGGGCCAGCCGGTACCCGCCGTAGCGGCCGCGCACCGACTCCACGGGCACATCCAGGTCGATCAGCTGGTCCACATACCGCCGCACGGTGCGCCCCTCGACGCCGAGACGGTCGGCGAGCTCGGCCACAGTCCGGGTGCCGCCCGACTGCAGCAGCTCCAGAAGTGTCAGCACGCGGCCGGTGGGTCGGGACATGTCCGCAGCCTAACGCGAATACAGGACCGATTCTGTCCACTATTTCTCCTAGCCTGCGACATGCACACCTTCAGCACGGCCAAGGAGATTCCCATGGACTTCGTCTCGATCCGCATCATCACCAGCGACGTGGCACGCCTCGTCGAGTTCTACGAGCGAGCCACAGGAGCGCGGGCGACGTGGGCCACCGAAGACTTCGCCGAACTCAAGACCGCGGGCGCCACCCTCGCGATCGCCGGCACCCGCACCGTCCCGCTGTTCGCCCCGGGCTCTGCCCGCCCGGCAGACAACCACAGCGTGATCACCGAGTTCCTGGTCGACGACGTGGACCACGTTCACCGGAACCTGACCGGCTTCGTCACCGACTTCGTCACCGAGCCCACCACGATGCCCTGGGGCAACCGGTCGCTGCTGTTCCGCGACCCCGACGGCAACCTCGTCAACTTCTTCACCCCCGTCACCCCGGCGGCCATCGAGAAGTTCACACGCTGACGCCACGCACAGCCGCCCACACGGGAGACCTTGCGATCCCGAAGCTCCCGACGAACGCGGCCACCGAGTCCAGGAGCGCCACCGGCAGAGGACACCAATACGCACCACTGCCCCCCGAAGGGCTGTGCGGGTCGCGCCAGGCCCGTCGCGGTGTCGCTGACGTGGAGCTGGAGAGTCGCCGGGTGTCTCCGGACTCACACCGTGGCGGTGGTGTGGTGCGGTCGGTTGTGTATCAGCAGGGCCGAGGCGAGGGCCGCGCACAGGAATACGGCGGCGATGACGGTCATGCCGACGTGGACTCCGGAGGTGAAGGCGTCGCCGACCGCGGCGGTCACGCTCGGCGGGGCCGCTCGGTGGCCGCTGCCGCCGGTGGAGACGGCGTGCTCGACGGCGGGCCAGGCCGCGCGGGGGACGTGGTGCGCGTCGAGCCTGCTCGGCAGCCGGGACTGGAGCCGGCCGGCGAGAAGTGCGCCGAGGAGGGAGGTGCCGGTGACGGATCCGATCTGCCGGAAGGCGTTCACGGCTCCGGAAGCCATGCCGGCGCGTTCGTGGGAGACGCTGACCAGGGCGGCGGCGGTGCTCGGCGCGGCGACCATCCCGCTCGCGGCTCCGAAGAGCGCGAACAGCCACCACACCCGGGCGTAGGGGGTGGCCGGATCCAGCGTGGTGAGTCCGGCCGTGGCGGCGGCTCCGACGAGGAAGCCGAGGGTCAGCGGGAGCTTGAAGCCGGTGCGGCGGATGACGCGTCCGGTCGCGTAGCTGACGATGACGTAGCTGCCGAAGAAGGGCAGCAGCCGCCATCCCACGTCCAGCGCGGACAGGTGCTGGACGCGCTCGTAGAAGAGCACCGACAGGATGGCCAGTCCGGTGAAGCCGAACAGGGAGACGGCCGCGACGAACATGACCGCGCTGAAGGACGTCGACCGGAACAGGGTGATGTCCAGCATGGGGGTGCGTGCGGCACGTTCGACGAGGACGAACCCGGTCAGGGCCGCGGCCGCGACGACCCAGGCGGTGAGGATGCGGGGGCTGGTGTAGCCGTCGTGTCCGCCTTCGATGAGGGCGTAGACGAGGGCGGCGACGCCCAGGACGGCCAGGACCTGTCCTGGGACGTCGAGCTTGCCCCTGGGGCCACGTGATTCCGCGACGAGGACGGCGGCGGCCATGGTGACCACGGCGAGGACGGCGGTCGACAGGAAGACCGTGTTCCAGTGGAAGTGGTCCAGCAGGGTTCCCGCGATCAGCGGGCCGACGGCGAGCCCGATGCCGGACGAGGCCACCCAGACGGTGATGGCCTCGGTGCGCCGGTGGGGGTCGGGGAAGGCGGCCCCCAGGATGGCCAGACTGTTGGGCAGGACGAGGGCGCCGCCGAGGCCGGAGACGAGCTGGCCGGCGATGACGCCTCCCACCGAGTCCGCCGTGTAGACGACGAGCGAACCGATGATCAGGACCGCGGCGCCGGTGACGAAGGCGCGCTTGCGGCCGTAGAGGTTGCCGATGGTGCCCGCGGACAGCACCAGGCTGGCCACGAGCAGGGTGTACGCGGAGGGGATCCAGACCAGGCCGGTCGGCGAGACGTGCAGGTCGTCCTGGATGGCCGACAGCGCCGAGACCGAAGCGGTGATCAGCAGAAAGGTCGTCATGGCGCCCAGGCACATCGCGACGAGCGTGACGGCGGCGGCGGGCCGGGAGGACCGGTCCGGGGCGGGCCGGACACCGGTTCCCGGGCCGGCCGGCCCGAGCCGGCCCGGGGCGGGGACAGGAGTGGTGGTCACGGTGTCCTCGTCTCAGCCGAACTGCGGGTACAGGGCGGCGACGCCACCGGAGAGGCCTGCCTGTACCTGGCGGCTGCTGTCGTCGACGACGATCTCGGCAGCCCCGGAGGCGATGCCGTCGACGGCCGCGCGGGCGACGTCCGCCGGGTCGGTCTTGGGTCCGTCGACATGGCGGGCCATGTCGGTGTCCATGTAGCCGACGTGGAGTCCGGAGACGCTGATGCCACGGGGCGCGAGCTGCTGGCGCACCGCGTTGGTCAGGCTCCACTCCGCGGACTTGGCGGCGGCGTAGGCGCCGACTGCCGGAAAACTGATCCACGACAGCGCGGACAGGACGTTGAGAACGGCGCCTCCGCCCCGGGACTCGATCACGGGGGTGAAGGCCCGGATCACGCCGAGGGTGCCCAGGTAGTGGGTCTCCATCTCCAGGCGGACGGCGTCCCAGCTGCCGGTGAGCAGATCCGCGCCCGTGGAACTGCCCGCGTTGTTGACGAGCACCGTGATGTCACCGGCCTCCTCGACGGCCGCGGCGACGGACGCGGGGTCGGTGATGTCGAGGCGTACCGCCTTCACGCCGGGCAGATCGATCAGGTCCGGCCGACGGGCCCCCGCGTACACCGTGGCGCCACGCGCGAGAAATTCCTGGGCCAGTGCTCGGCCGAGTCCGCGGTTGGCCCCGGTGACCAGGACGGTTGCGGTGCTGATGTCCATCATTCCTCCTGTGGGATGCGCTCATCCAGGCTGACTTACGAATCAAGAAGTCAGCTTCGACGGTATAGGCTGACTTCAGATGAGGCAAGTCAGGCGGAGGGCGGAGAGATGAAGGACCTGCTGGAGGAACGGGACGCCTGGTCCATGGACAACTGCTCCATCGCCAGGACCCTGGAGATCGTCGGCAACAGGACATCGCTGCTGATCATGCGCGAGGCGTTCTTCGGCACGCGCCGGTTCGACGACTTCGCCAAGCGCGTGGGCATCGGCGAACCCGCCGCCGCGACGCGCCTGAAGGAGCTGACCGCCGCCGGCCTCCTGGAGCGCGTCCCGTACCAGGAGCCCGGCCAGCGGACCCGGTACGCCTATCAACTGACCGAGAAGGGCCGGGACTTCCGCGCCGTCATCGTGGCGCTGCGCCAGTGGGGCGACGCCTGGGCCGCGGACGAACAAGGGCCTCCCGTGGTCGTACGCCACGAGAACTGCGGCGCCGAGGTGCACGCGGTGCTCCGCTGCGACGCAGGTCACGACGTGCCGGTCGGTGACTCCTTCGTCGACGCCGGCCCGGGCCTCGTCCGCGTCGGCCCGGACAGCCGCTGAACCGCCCGGGGAGGCACAGGGGCACGCCCTGGCGGGCCGGCGCCGACGGCCGGCTCGTGGCGGGTACCGGGGGCCATGACCGCGACGAGATCACCCGCACCCCACGGTCAAGCCTCAGCCGGAACAGCTTCAGCCGACAAGACCCACAGGCTCCGACAAGACCGCGCGAGCGCTGTCGAAATCGGCCAGGCGGGCAGCAACGGTAGCGACGGCGAGGCCTCGGTGAGCGTGACCCGCCAGCCTTCCCGCATGCCTGTTCCCCGCTTCTCGTGTCTCGCAAAGGGCGACCGTTCCCCGTGGTCAGACCCTTGACGCGCAAACTCCGCCCAGTCGGTGTCATCGCGATCGACGCCGTCCGGTACGGCGCCATCACGTCCGACGTCCGGACGGAGGCACAAGCCGCGTCCGAAATCGATCCGCGTCAACTGGCGCGTGCACTAACGTGGTCACCCGCTGCGCACCTTCCCGGAGGGTACGTCGGCGGTGTTCCAGGTGCCGGTCCTCGGCGATGAGCGACGAGTGGTCTCCACCGCGTGCAACACGCGGTGTGACTGCGGATGCCCGGTAGGGCGATCCCTGCCATTCCCAGCTCACGCTCAGGAGTGGAAACCGATGAACCCCGTTGAGTACAAGCTTGCACGTCGTGACCGGATTCGTCAGATTCTGGTCGACGTCACGGTGGGAGTCATCACCAATCTGCTGGTGACGGCCCTTACCGTGGTAGCGCGCCTGGTCTTCTGACCGGCAGGTGGCGGGCCCGGGAGCCCGCCACTCCACCTACCGGTCCACCGTTTCAGAAGATACGCAGCTCTCCGGGCGGGGTGTCCTTCTTCTGACGCTTCCTGCGGCGGCGCCCTCGGAGGGGACGGGGCAGATGCGGCTGCCGTGCCTGCTCCGGCAGGTTCTCCCATGTGGGTCGCAGACCATGTATCTCGACGTCGCCGACGAGCTCCTTCAGGTAGTTCCGGGTCTCCTCATCCGTGGAGTAGAGCACGGTCGCCCGGCTCGCTCGGGTCATCAGCACGTGGTAGGCATGCCGGACGAGTCGGGCGAACTCGTCGTCGTCCACGCTCTTCGGCTTCACCTTGGGATCGAACGATCCGGGAACGGCGACCCGTTTGACGCCCGCTTCCTTGTCCGCCCGGTCCTTGCCCCGGCGGAACACCCAACGATCGCCCCGGCGCACCATGTCCTCGCCCATGATCACGCCGCACCAGTCCCACTCCAGCCCCTGCGCGGTGTACACACAGCCGATCTGGCCGAGGCCGTTCTCGTGCACGGACCAGATCTTGGAAGGCGGGACGGTCTTGTTCTCGCAGAAGGAGTCGCTATCCGCGTTCCACGGCCGGCACCAGTCACCGATCCGGACGTCGGGCTCAAGTCGCTTCTCCTTGCCCATGGGCTTCGTCCAGGGCCAGCAGTATCCGGCGACCATACGCGCGGATGCTCCCGCCCCGGCCTCGGAACGGATGATCCGCTCGAGTTCCTCCGGGCGGTCCACGACCTCGACGTGCATCAGTCCGTCCGGGGTCCACGGCTCCGGCTCCGCGTCGGACACTCCCAGCACTCCACGCACCCAGCGGATGTAGGCGTCGCTGCCGCCGCACCGGAACTGTTCCCGCAGACGGTAACGGGCCAGGTGTGCGTCGTAGCGCCGTGCCGCGTCCTCCACGAGAGCAACGGTGCCGACCTCCTGCGGGCGCACGGACTGCCCCTCGTCGAGGAAGAACACCGTCAACCGGGAGGCGTCGAGGAGTTCGTCCACCTGAGGCTTGGTGCCCCAGTTCTCGGGCTTCCAGAAGCGGTTGGTGGAGCGGTCACGCAGACGGTGGGCCTCGTCGCAGATCAGCACGTCCAAAGGCGGGTCGGGCGGGGTGACGAAGTTGCTGAAGTAGGTGAACGACTCCTTGAACTCCCGGTCGCCGAAACCGACGTGTTCCTGCAGAGCTCCGTTGAAGGCCCTGCTGCCGCTCGCGTACTTGACCGTGCGGCCCTCCGCCTCCAGTTCGGCCTTGAGCTGGAGGCCGATGGCGCTCTTGCCCGTGCCGGCACCTCCCGTGACGAGGAACACCACCCGCCGCTCGTCGGGGAGGAGCGCGGGCTGCTGTGGGTCGGGAAGCACCTTGGAGGCCGTGTCGAGGATCTGGTCCGCGACCTTCTTCTGACGGCCGCGCAGGGTGAAGACCGTGTCCTCGCCGCTGGAGCGGATCATGGCGTCGAGCAGCGGAGTGTTGCGCAGGCCCATGCTCCGTAACAGGATCTCGGCCGCCGAGTCGGCACCGTCGGCAGCAAAGGCGCTCCGCAGGTCCGACAGCAGTTGTGCACGACGGTCGTTCGTGTAGACGCGGGCGTAGGAACCGGTCGGCGCATCCACGCCGATCAGCGGGAGCACTGAGGCGTCGGTGGCATTGTGCAGGTAGGCGAAGCCGCCGCACTCGAAGTCCAGGCCGTGCAGCGGCCCTCTGTCGCTCGTGAACGCCTCGTAGTATTCGCGCAGTTGCAGCGCGGGATGCTTCTTCTCCCCCATGCCGGGGACATGCACCAGCTCCGCGGTGGCTCGCTCCACCCTGGTCACCGTCGACCACCGCTTCAGCTCGACGAGTTGGACGGACAACCCGTTCTGCTCGGGATGATGGCCCACGAGGACGACGTCGATGAGCCGCGGGTCCCCGGCACGGTCGGTCTCGTCGAGCGTGGCCGCGCACTCGACGACCATCTCGACGTTCCCGCGGTCGGCGGCGACCAGATCCTCGGCAAGGTGTACCAGGCTCTCCGCCCAGGCGGAGCGTTCGGTCAACGAAGCGTCGGTGCTGAGGAAGTGCTTCCATCGGGCGGCGAGATGGGGCACCATACGGCGCCTCGAGTTCAGGTTCAGCAGATCCCGCGCTGCCAGTTTCAGCAGGAGCATGGGCACTAGGTGGATCCCCCAGGGCACGAGTGACTCGTGCGGATGGGGGCATGTCCACGTGGGGAAGCCCGTCGGGCCGCAATGACGCCTTGGATCCTAAGGAAGCGACCGCCCCTTCCGGCACATGCGACACGTCCGTCGGCTGGAAGCACGGCCATCATGGCCGGATATCACGCGCTCATCGCGGCAGAAGGGGCTCCTCGGTCGTGGCAGGCCGTGGCTCCGGTCTGCCGGACACCAGTTCCCGGAGCTTCTCCCGGGTCTCTGCATCGGTCGAGTACACGATCGTGCCGACCATGCCCCGGGTCAGCAGCACCTTGTAGGTGTTGCGGATCAGGCGGTCCACGTCGGCGTCCGGGGTGGCTTTCTTGAACACCGGGTCCTTGGACGCCGTTCGGTCCGTGATCCAACGGCCGCCGCGCCACACCAGGTCCGGGCCGATGATGACGCCCGACCAGTCGTACTCGAAGCCCTGCGCGGTGTAGACACAGCCGACCTGGCCGAAGCCGGCCGGGTCGGTGGCCCACAGCGCGGCCGGGGGCGCGCCGGACACCGAACGTTCGCCGCGCAGGTTCCAGGGGCGGATCCAGTCACCGATGACGACGTCAGGCGGGAGCGGATCACCGGGCTTGGGTTCCCGGGACCAGCGCCAGCAGTAGCCGGCGGACATGCGGGCGCCGAAACCCCGGGTACGACGCTGCTCGAGGAGCTCTTCCATCTCCTGAGGACTGTCGGCGACCAGCAATTGCATGCGGTCGTCAGGTTCCCAGACGACCGGTCCGCCGGGCTCCAGGCCGAGGAGCCGGACGACCCAGCGCAGGTAGGCGTCGCTGCCGCCGCAGCGGAACTGGCTGTCCAACGGAACGACGTGGCACGGGATGTCCCGTTTCGCGGCTGCCGCCTTGATGTCGGCCACGGTGCCCATCTCTCCCGGGCGCACGACCTGGTGCTCGTCGAGGAAGAAGACAGGGACGTGGGCGACATCGATGAGCTCGTCGATCTGGGCTCTGCCCGTTCGGTGTTCGGCACGGGTGTAGCGGTTCGCCGAGGTCTCCCGGATGCGGTGGGCCTCGTCGCAGATCAGGGCTTGCAGGCTGTTCTTCTCGACGGTCATGAAGCTGTTGAAGTACTTGAACAGCTCCTGGACCTCCCGCTTGCGGAATCCCGCGACCTTCCTCATCGTCGTGGTGAACGACTGCGAGCCCGTGGCGTGCAGCGCCGTGATCCCACGTCGGTACAGCTCACCGAGCAGTTGGAGAGCAATCACGCTCTTGCCGGTGCCGGGACCGCCGGTGACGATGACGATCTCCTTGCGGTCGGCGTGTTTCGCCTTCTCCACCGCGTTGAGCACCATGCGGTACGCGACCTGCTGCTCGTCGAGGAGAACGAACTGCTGCCGCTCCCGCACCTCGTCCGCCGCCACGGACATCAACTGCTTCGACGGCACCGTGGCACCCGCGAGGAGTTCATCCGCCGCCGAAGCTCCGGGGTGCCTGTCACTCAGCCTCGAACGGAGATGATCCAGGAAGGCTCCACGGCGCTGGCCGGTGAAGAGCAGTCCATGACCGGCACCCTCGATCTCCCGCAGGCCGGACACGCCGAACTCCGTGGCGTTGTGCAGGAAGGCCACTCCGTCGACCCGGTGTCCGTGCTCGGCCAGCGCCCCGTTGAAGTCGATCAGGTAGTCGCAGTAGCGGCGGACCTGTTCGATGGGGTTGAGGACCGGGTGGGCGTAGGGGTCCACGTGGCACAGCGTGGGGTCGTCCTCGTGCGGCAGTGCCTCGCTCCACTGCTTCAGCTCCACCACGACGTACGACGGTTCTCCCGTGGCCGGGTGCACGCCGGCGAGGACGGCGTCGGCGCGCTTGCTGTTCAACGGGAGCGCGTACTCCAGCATGACCTCCACATCGCCCAGACCCGCGTCGTTCAGCGCGGCGGCCAGGACGGGAAGGCTGCGCTCCCACGAGAGCGCTTCCGAGGGGCCGGGCCGGTAGCCGTGCATGTGGACGAACTGGTCGGTGAGGTGCAGGTACAGCGAACGGTCGAGCGCCATGGCGGCGACGGTTCTCGCGGACGCACGGAACAGCAAGGATTCCCCAGGGCAGCACGAAGTGACTCGTGCGGGTGGGGGCATGTCCTTCGAGACTCCACCGGGGCGGAGCGGAAGCCCGTCGGGCCGCGTCGACTATGGGGTCGAGGGTACCTGGCGGCTACGACGGGCCGCCGAACGGTCGGCCACCGGTGAACCCGACCGCATCGCCCGACAACTCACGACGGGCGAGGCGGTGAAGTCACGGCAGCGTCCACCACCGAACCGTGACCAGGTAGAAGACCAGCGCCCAGACGGCCATCACCACGGCGACCGTGCACAGGCCCCGGAGGTTGGTTCTCCTCGGTGGTTCGGTCGGGGGTGGGCGCAGCCAGCGGCCGAGGAGCGGGTTCACGTAGTAGGGCATGGTCAGGAAGCTCATGATGAAGCTCGAGAGGAGGTTGCCTATGAGGAGGTTGATCCAGAGGGGCAGGTGTGCCGGGGACAGGGCCAGGGAGAGAAGGACCACGGTCGGGTACAGGCCTACCCAGACGGCGAGGGAGGTCCTGGTCTCGGAGGGGGGCGGTGGTGCCTCCTTGCCGTTGCCCTCGAAGGCGAACCAGCTGCCGAAGGAGTTGTCGATCGTGTGCAGCTTGTAGTCGCTGAACTTCTCCCCCTCGGCCAGGATCCGTTGTCGCTGGGGCGAGGTCAGCCAGGCGTCGAGGTGCTCGGCGTTGTCGTAGCGGTACAGCGTGGTCCATTCCTCCTGGAGTCCCTCGATGGGGCGGAACAGCTCGGTCCCGCGGAATCCGTCGAACCCGCTCTCCTCCTCGACCATGCGGCGCTGCCAGTCGAGGAAGCTGTCGATCTGGTTCGGCGGGACGCGATGGGTGACCACCACGGTGACCAGCGGATCCAGTGACTGGGAGCCGCTGCTGACCACCTGTTGGGTGGCCGGGCCGTCGAAGTACTCGGCACCGGCGTCGAGATACGTCTGTCTGGTCCCGCTGTTGATCCACGCCTGGAGATGCGCCACCGAGTCGAAGCGGTACACCACGACCCAGTCGGGTTGCAGCGGTGTCGGCGCGGAGATCTCGGCGCCGAGGAAGCCGGGGTAGTAGGCGGCCGCCGCGTTGAGGTCCTCCTGCCACGCCCGGAACGGCCCGTCCATCCCGGGCAGGACCTTCTGTCCGATGATCGCCGTGGCCGCGGCGGCCACGTTCTTCTCGGAGTCCATGGTGGCTCAGCCCGCCGGCACCGACTGTTCCGCGGGGAGCCGGCCGTAGATGCGTTCCGGGGTCAGCGGCAGCGCGCGGAAGCGGACGCCGGTGGCGTCGTGCAGCGCGTTGGCGAGGGCGGGGGCGACCGGGTTGATGCAGCACTCGGCCATGCCCTTCGCCCGCATGGGCCCCACCGAGTCCGCCGAGCCCACCAGGAGGACCTCGGTACGGGGGATGTCGGCGTAGGTGGGGATGCGGTAGTTGCGCAGGTTCGGGTTGACCATGACGCCGTTGCCGTCGACGTAATGGTTCTCGGTCAGGGCGAAGCCGATGCCCTGGGCGACACCGCCCTCGATCTGGCCGCGTACCTGTGCCGGGTTGATGATCACCCCGGCGTCGGCCGCCTGCACGCTGTGCAGGATCCGGATCTCGCCCGTCACGCGGTGCACGGCGACCCGGAACCCGTGCGTGTTGGAGGTGACGCTCCGGGGCGAGCCGTACGCCTTGCGCGCGGCCCGGAAGCGGATGCCGCGCCCGCGGGCCAGCGCGACGAGTTCGGCCAGCGACACCCGCCGGTCCCCGCAGGTGACACCGTCGTCGTCCATCGAGCACAGCACGACATGGACGCCCGTGCGGGCCGCGGCGAACTCCAGGATGCGGTCGCGCACGGCGTTCGCCGCCCGCAGGACCGCGTTGCCCGCCACGAAGAGGCCGGCGCTCGCGAAGGCACCGGTGTCGAATCCCGTACGGTCGGTGTCGGACTGCACCAGCCGGATCCGGGACGGTGTCGTGCCCAGCTGGTTGGCCGCGATCTGGACGTGGGCCGTGGAGGTGCCCTCCCCGAACTCGACGGTCCCGACGGCGAGTTCGTAGATCAGATCGTCGCCGAGCGTGACCCAGGCCTCGGAGAGGTGGTCGGTCGGGGGCGCGGTCTCGTGCAGGGAACTCGCCACGCCCGTGCCGACGAGCCAGTCGGGGCCGGAGGGCGGCCGGTCGGCCGTGCGGGCCAGGGCGTCGCCCACCAGGTCGATGCACCTGGCAAGTCCGTCCTCGGTGAAGGTCACGTCGTCGGGGCCGTCGTGCAGGGCGATCAGGGAGTCGCCGGGCCGCACGATGTTGCGCCGCCGCAGTTCGAGCGGGTCCATGTGCAGGGCTCGGGCCAGTTCGTCCATCGCCGACTCCACGGCGAAGGCCGGCTGCGTCATCCCGTAACCGCGCAGGGCCCCGCTCGGCACGGTGTTGGTGTAGACGGAGTAGGCGTCGTACTTCTTGTTGGGGCAGCGGTAGATCATGACCGCGGCACCGCCCGCGTACAGCGTCTCGCCGCCGTGGTTGCCGTAGGCGCCGGTGTTGGAGACGTTGCGGACCTGGAAGGCGGTGAGCGTTCCGTCGGACTTCGCGCCGAGTTTGACCGTCAGGGTCATGGGATGCCGCGGTGAGGCGGTGGTGAACTCCTCCTCGCGGGTGAGCTCCAGGCAGGCGGGCCGTCCGGTGTCCAGGGCGGCGAGCGCGACCAGGTCCTCCGTGATCACCTCCTGCTTGCCGCCGAATCCGCCGCCGACGCGCTTGCAGAACACCCGTACCTGGTCCGGACGCAGCGCGAACAGGTACTCCAGTTTGACCTTCGCGATCGATGGTGACTGCGAACTGGTGCGGACGTTCAGCCGGCCGTCCTCCATCCAGGCGATCGACCCGTGGGTCTCCAGATGCGCGTGCTGCACGCGCGGTGAGAAGTAGGCGCCTTCGTGGATCACGTCGGCCGCGGCGAACCCGGCGTCGACGTCGCCGATGTGCGAGTGGAGCTCGACCAGGATGTTGTGGACGGGGTCGCGGACGAACGGGTCGTGGGAGCCGTGCAGTTGGGGTGCGCCGTCGGCCATCGCCGCCTCCGGGTCGAAGACCGCGGGCAGCACCTCGTACGCGACGTCGAGACGCCGGCAGCCCTCCTCGGCCGCCCCGACCGTGTCGGCCAGGACCGCGGCGACGCGCTGGCCGACGAAGCGGACCGTGTCGTCGAGGACGTAGGTGTCGTCCGGGTCGACCAGGTGGTCGGTGTGGATCGCCGTGGTGAAGCGTCTGCGGGGTACGTCCTGCCAGGTGTAGACCCGGTGCACGCCGGGCACCGCGAGGGCGGCGCGCTTGTCGACGGAGCGGATCCGGGCGTGCGCGTGGGGCGAGTGCAGCACCTTCAGGTGCAGCAGGCCGTCGATGCGGGTGTCCATGGTGAACTCGGCATGGCCGGTCACCACGTCGTGTCCCGCGGGCGCGCCGACGCTCGTGCCGACGGCCTTGCCGGGTGCCGCCGTCTCCACGGCGCCGACGCCCTTCACGGCGTCCTCGATCGCCCGGTAGCCGGTGCAGCGGCAGAGGTTGCCCTTCAACGCCCTCGGCAGGTCGGCCTTCTGTTCCTCGGTGAAGGTCGCCGAGGTCATGATCATTCCCGCGGTGCAGAAACCGCACTGGAATCCCGGGGCGTTCTCGAACTGGCGCTGCATGGGGTGCGGGGCTCCGGGCCGTCCGAGGCCCTCGATCGTGGTCACCGCGCGTCCGTCCGCGCGGAACGCGGGGGTGATGCAGCTGTGCACCGGAGTGCCGTCCAGCCACACCGTGCAGGCACCGCAATCCCCCGCGTCGCACCCCTTCTTGACGCCGAAGTGGCCCAGTTCGCGCAGGAAGGTGCGCAGACACTGGCCGGGAGCCGGCTCCCGGTCGAATTCCCTGCCGTTCACGAGGTAGTTCATGCCAGGTCACCGGCCGTGAGTTCGCGGCGGATCTCCTCGGCGAAGTACCGTGTCAGATGCCGGCGGTGGTCGGGGGTTCCGTTGGGGTCGTCGAACCAGACGTCGGCCGGCACGGCGTCGATGCTCTGCCGCAGGGTCCGGGCGTCGGGCGGGGAGTCGAAGGCGATGCGGACCGGTCGCGTCGTACCCGCGGTGATGGTGAGCAACAGATCGCTCCCGCCCGGCCGTCGGGTGCCGACGAGGAACACGGTCGAGCGACCGAGCCGGGTCAGCGTGAAGCGGCGGTGCGCGACGCGTCCGCGCAGCGCGTAGTCCGGTACGGTGACGCGCCGCAGGATCTCCCCGGGCGCGAGGATGTTGCGGTGGTCGCCCGTGACGAAGTCGAGGGCGTCGACGAAGCGCACGGAGCCGTCGGCCGCCCACAGTTCGTACCGCGCCTCCAGCGCGACCGTCAGCGTGATCATCGGGCCCGCGGGCAGGGACATGCAGATGTTGCCGCCGACGGTCGCCGCGTTCCAGACCTTGAACGAGGACAGGAACGCCTCACAGCTCCTGCGGAAGAGGACTCCGGCGGTCCAGCGCACCGGCCACGGGAAGGCGTACAGGTCGCGAACGGTGCAGGTGGCGCCGATCTCCAGGCCCCGGTCCGTCGGGACGAGGGGCTCCCAGCCCAGCGCCGTCAGGTCGATCAGCCGTCGCAGGTCCGGTTGCTCCACGGAGTAGAGCCACGTCCCGCCTGCGAGCCAGGCGTCGCCCTCGTGCCAGTCCGCGCCCGGCCGCTCGGACGGTCGGCGGACTACTTCGGTGATGGTGTTGAGGTCCATGAGAACCGACCTACGGGGCAGCGGACACGCGGGAAGTCAGCGGTCCCCGGGGGGTGTTGGAGTGGATTCCCGGCTGATGGAACACTTGTCACAGTTTATCGCAGTATGGGGACGAGAGCCCGGCAGAGGACGGTCGCCGGTTCGCCGCGACGACGCCGGGCGCGTCGCCCCGTGGCCGTGAACTCGCCCGCCGCTCTCGACCGTTCGCGGCTCACGCGGACCGCCGGGCCGCCGTGGCCGCGGCGAGCACCTCGCCGGCCAGCGGCTCGTCGAGCGCCGCGTGGACCAGGCCGTCGGCCAGCCGGGTGAGGTCGCGGTCGGGGGCGAGGCCGCCGAGTTTCCCGGGCGAGGCCGGCAGTCCGAGCCGCCGGGCCCCGTCCAGGGCCTTGCGGTCGATGTACGGGGCGAACTCCGGCCACACCCCCTGTACGTCGCGCAGGAAGATGTCGGCACCGGCGGGCCCGATCCCGGGCAGGTCGAGCAGGGCCTGCTTCGGATCGGGTTCCTCGCGCAGCCGGCGCAGGTCACCGTGCCAGCGGTCGAGCACCAGCGCGGCACCGTTGCCGAGCATGGTGGCGGTGCGCTCGTCGTAGCGGCGGTAGCCTCCCCGGCCGAGCGCGTCCACGCGGTCCTGCCACGTGGCCTCCAGCATCGCCCTCGGCGTACGCAGCCGCGCGTCGAACAGCGCTCGGGCGGCGGCGACGGCGGTGCCGGCCCGGATGGGGGCGCTGAGGAGCGTCGCCAGCACCAGGGTCTGATAGAGGGGGGCCGGTGTGTTGCGCAGCCGGATGCCCGCCTGCTCCGCGTAGGTCCGCTCCTGGCGGTCGAGCAGTGCGCGTACCACCGCCTCGTCGGTGGTACGCGGGGCCCGTCCGCCGGACTTCCGGTCGTTCTTGGTGGTCATCGCCCTGTCACCCGCCGTGATCGGCTGCCGCCGGGCCGACGGGACTCCGGGGCCGGCCGCCGTCCCCGTACAGCGCCCTCGAGTACCCGTGGGGGTCCGCTTCATGCGGCTCCCGGCGAGAGCGACGCCGCCGTACGAGTGCTGCTGCTGTGGGGCCGTCGCCCCGCCGACGCCTCCCGCCGGCACAGCTCCGCCGGTCCCGAGACCCTGCGCAGGGTACGGACGCTGCTGGGCGGCTATTGAGTCGTGCCGGGCCCGCACCGGCAGCCGTGCGGCCGGGTCGCCCGCCCGCCGGACGCGGCGCTCACCCGGTCGTGTGCGGTACGTGGATGTCGAGGACGCAGATGTCGTCGCGGTGATGCGGCCGCAGCCCGGCCAGGGCGGCCGCGAGCGGTGCGCCGGGGTCGGCCCGCAGCAGGCCGAGGGCGGTCTCGGCGAGCCGTTCCATGCCCTTGTCGATGTCCTCGCCCCGATCCTCCACCAGGCCGTCCGTGTAGAACAGCAGACGGTCACCGGGCAGCAGGTCGAGGTCGGCCTGGTGGTAGTGGAAGTCGCGGGCGGCGCCGAGCAGCAGCCCCACCGGCTGGGGGAGGAAGACGGCTTCGCCGCCGCGGATCAGCAGCGGCGGCGGGTGTCCGGCACTCGCCCAGGTCAGGCGGTGCCGCTGGGGGTGGTAGCGGGCGATGACCATCGTGGCGGTCGTCGCGTACGAGCCCTCCGCGGTGCGCAGCAGCAGCGTGTTGAGACGCTTGAGGACCTCCGGCAGGGCCGATCCCGTGATGGCCATGCCCTTGCCGGTGAACCTGAGCTGGGCCATCGCGCCGACCGCGGCGAGTCCGTGACCGGCGACGTCACCGACGACGAACAGGGCGCCCCCGTCGGCGAGTTCGAGGGCGCTGTACCAGTCGCCGCCGACGTTCACGCCCGTGTCGGCGGGGACGTAGGAGACATGGACGCGCAGTCCCGCCAGTTCCATCCGCTGTTCGGGGATCGGCAGCAGGGCCTCCCTGAGACGGGTGGCCAGTACCCGCTCGGCCTGGAGCACACCGCGCTGTACCAGCAGCGCGCGTTCGCTCTTGACCAGCGCGTTCTCGGCGTCACGCAGCGCGGTGAGGTCCTGGACGAAGCCGTGCACCTCGACGGGGACCCCGTCGGCGTCGGTCCGGGTCTCCGCGACGATCCGTATGTGCCGTACGCCGTGCGCGCCGGTGATCCGGCACGGCAGGTCGATGGCGGCTCCCCCCTCGAGCAGCCGCCGGACCGCGGTGCCCAGACTCGGCACGTCGCCCGGCACGACGCGCTCGGGGAGTTCCTCCAGGGTCATGGGGCCCAGGTCGGGATCGCGGCCGAAGATGATGTAGACCTGCTCCGACCAGACGACGGTGTTCGTGGTCAGGTCCCACTTCACCCAGCCGAGGTTGCCCAGCCGTTGCAGATCGGCCAGGCGGCGGGTCTCCTCCAGGCTGCTGTCGTGGCGGATCCAGGACACGGCCAGCCGACTGCCGAGCCGGGACGCCCGTACCGAATAGGTGGAACGGCGCGGTACCCCGGAGGCCACCTCCTCGTAGTCGAAGGGTCCGCTCTCGTAGACCGTGCCGGTGGTGAGGGCGGCGAGGTATCCGTCCCACAGCGCGGTGCCCGCCACCGTGGGATACATCTCCAGGATGCTGTGCCCGACCAGTTCCCTGCCGCGGCGTCCGGCGATGTCCACGGACTCCGGTGCCGCCGCCTCGATCCGGTAGTCCTCCACCGCCCCCGTCTCCGTGTGCACGGGCCGGAGCAGCACCGCGGGCCCCGGCAGGATGTCGAAGACCCGCTGGACGGTGGTTGCGCTCCCCCGGTCCGGGTCCGGCCGGTCCCGGTGGGATCCGCCGTCCAGGGCTGCGGCGCACAGCCGTACGGCCTTGAGGAGCCGGGACCGTGTCGCGGTGTCGAACGGGGTGGTGAGCCCGCGGAAGAGGCCGACGACGGTCGTCGTCGGCTGTTCACCGGGCAGCGGGATCCACGCACGGGAGGGCCACCGCCGGGACGGATCCTCGATGAGCCGGTAGCGGACCGCGTCCTGCTCGGGCTCCTCCAGCCACAGGGGCGTGCCTTCGGCGACGGCGTCCACCGGGGCCACACCCGGCAGGGGCGGGATGCTGCCCCACTGCTCGGCCAGGGCGTCGCCGATGCCCGCGTGCCCGGTCAGCTCCAGGTTCCCGGCGCTCGACCGGACGTAGATCATGACGGCGTCGACGCTCTCGGAGGCGTGCAGCGACGTCCACAGCAGTCCGGCCACCTCGTGGGGTGTGCGGGCACCGGTCAGGCTCTCGGCCAGGTCGGCCAGGAACGTGGGCCGGTCCGATCCGCCCTGTGCAGTGGTCAGGTACTGCTCCGCACCGAACGGGGAGACGTCCGCCGCCCGGGCCGCGTCGCCACCGGCACGGTCATCCCGGCGCGGCTCGGCGGCGAAGTCCCGGCTGCTCTGTCCCAGGATGATCCAGCACTCCTCCACGAGGGTGCGACGGCGGTGTCCGGCTCTGGCGAGCAACAGTTCGTAGGCCGCGTCCGCCGTCAGGTGCGCCTGTTGCATGACGATGCCCTTGGCGCGTTCGACGACCGCCGTCATCGAGACCAGGTCCTCCAGATCCGCGATCTCGGCACGGAGCCTGGCCACGGTCTTCGCCAGCGGCAGCAGGTCGGGAGTCGCACCGTCGTCGGCAGCCGCGAAGTCGCTCTCCACGTCCCCGAGCATGCCACGCCCGGACCGTGTTGTTCCGCCGCTCACGGAATTCGCCGACCGTCGCGGATCCCGTGCGCCCGCCGGTACGGCGTTCGCCCCGGCCCCCGGATCCCGGCGCCGCGGTGAGGCCCGGACGGCCCGGAGCAGCACCCGGGCGCCGGCCGCCGGATCCGGGCTCAGATACGTGGTTGCGCGTCGACGACGGCGGCGGGTTCCATGGCGCGGGCGACCAGTGCGTAGGCGGTCTCGGTGAGGCGGAGGTGCCGTTCGCGCACGTAGCCGTCGAGGAGCCGGGCGGCCTCGCGGACGGTGGTGCCCGCGTACTGCGCGATCATGCCTTTGGCGATCTCCAGGGTGGCCTTGGCGGCGATGACGCTCTGCACGCGGGTGATGACGTCGTCGGCCCGGGCCGGTTCCATCGACCAGTGCATCAGGCCGAGGGCCGCGGAGTCGGCGAGGGACTGGGCGAGGTGGACGTCGTCCGCCGCCAGGTCGCCCGCGCTCCGGCGGAGCAGGGTGAGGCCGCCCAGGGAGCGCTCGTGCAGTCGTACCAAAACCGCCTGGAGCGAGTCGTATCCCGCGCCGGTCATGGCGGTGACCAGTCCGGGCCGGCGTGCGGACTCGGCCGCGATGCCGGGCACGCTCACCGGCACGCCGGTCCGGTAGCAGTCCATGCAGGGCCCCGGCCGCTCTGCACCTGGAGCAGCTCGGCGAAGGCGGCGTCCTCGTCGGTGGTCGCCATGGTCTTCAGCCGGCCGCGGGCGTCGGCCATCAT